>NZ_CP047602.1:2572500-2668690 GCF_009905255.1 Thermoanaerobacterium aotearoense
TACTGTATCGCCAGCATGTAAATCTTTTACAATTTCTTCTGTTAAAGGTGTATTTATCTTTTTATACATTTTTCCCTCCACATTTTATATGTTTATAATACAGCTGTCGCATGTCTCGTAACATGGCAGGATATATTTACAGCCACAGGCAGCATTGCTATATGCGTAGGGTATTTTTCGATGTTTACTGCCAAAGCTGTTACCATACCTCCCAATCCCTGCGGTCCTATGCCAAGATTGTTTATTTTAAATAAAAGTTCTTCTTCTAATGCTCTTACATCGTCATCACTGCTTCTTTGATCTATAGGCCTTAAAAGAGCCTTTTTAGCCAACAATGGTGCATACTCAAAATTACCACCTATTCCAACGCCTACTACAAGCGGTGGACATGCATTAGGCCCTGACGCTTCAACCGTATCAATTATAAACTTCTTTACCCCTTCAATGCCATCAGAAGGCTTCATCATCTTAAAAGCGCTCATATTTTCGCTTCCTGCACCTTTTGGTGCAACTGTGATTTTCAGTTTATCACCATCTACAATATCATAGTGCACAATAGGTGGTGTATTATCATTTGTGTTGATGCGTATGAATGGATCATTTACAATTGATTTCCTTAAATATCCATTACGATACCCATTTTTAACACCTTGTAATATAGCATCTTTTAACGTACCGCCTACGACATGGACATCTTGTCCTATCTCAACGAAAATTACTGCTATGCCTGTATCTTGACATATTGGCATTTCTTTTATCTTAGCGATTTCAGCATTTTCAATTATCTTATTGAGAATTTCTACACCTATTTCACTGACTTCCTCGTGGGCTTTCTTCTTCAGCATATTTAATACATCGTCTGGCAAATTGTAATTGGCTTTAATGCACAAAAGCTCAACAGTCTTTCTTATATCATCTGCTTTTATTTCTCTCATACAGCACCTCTTTGCAATTATTAAAATAATAATACTACAAGATTAGATTTTTAAAAAGACTTTAAACAGGCTTTCTGTAAAAATATATTTCTCCGTTTTCTATGGAATAATCGATAAGTTTTTTATCTCTCAAATAGCTCAAAAATGCGGAAACCGATGAAAAATAAATATAATACTGAGTAAAATTTAATGGCAGATCGTTTAATATTACTAAGTTTTGCAATAATCCTTCCCTTGTCTGAGGTTGTTCCAATAATTCCAGTATAATTTCAACATTATCTTCTATATTTGAAATATTCTTTTCTATCAGGACATCAAGCTCATCCTTATTAAGCACTCTATCTATGTGACTTATTACGAAATAGTCTGCATCCACCTCTTTTAGCTTTTTTAAAGTTTCAATGCTTTTTTCTATATTAAACAAATATGGAAGTGAATATTTTTTTATTGTATCCTCGCTAAATACACTGTCTCCCAAAAAACATACTCTATCAGGTGTAATGACGCCGATTTGATCTATTGAATGCCCCACCAAAGATATTATATCAAACTTTTCATCGCCAATTTTTGAGATACCATAATCAAGGACAAAATCTACAGAAAATGTTTTATTAGTCGTATCAAGATCTCTTATTGGGCATGAAGAAAATAGTACAATATCTCTTAACTCTGGATTTTCTATATATAATCGCTCCTTATTTGATGTATAGATTTCGCATCCAGGGTACTGAGTCTTAAAGTATATATTACCGCCACAGTGGTCCATGTGGTTGTGGGTGTTTATGATATATTTGGGATGTAATCCATTTTCTACTAATACATTGTCAATCTTTCTCGCTTGTCCATTGTTTATACCAGTATCTACTAATAGACAATTTTTATTTTTATAGGCATAAACGCCAATATTCGTAGGATTATCTATGTAGTACGTGTTTCTATTTATCTTATTTAAATTCATGCGATTACCTCCAAAATCACATCATCACATGATAATTTTACACCCTTTATCAAATTAATTCAAAGGAAAAGCCCCATGATACGAATCATGAGGCTTTTAGACCACTTTTATATCTCTTTTCCTAAACTCTTCTTTTATCTCTTTAATTTTTGATGTGTCAGGAGGATTTATTCCCTTCAATCTATATGGTATCCCAAGTGCCTCATATTTATACACACCCATTTTATGATACGGAAGTATCTCAACTCTATCTACATTTTTCAATGATGAGACAAAATCAGCCAATTTCCTTATCTCTTCCATATCATCCGTTATTCCAGGTACTATCACATGCCTTATCCACATTTTCTTGCCTTCATCGGAAAGGTATCTTGCAAACTCCAAAGTCTTTCTATTCGACACTCCTGTAAGCTTTTTATGGCTTTCATCATCAATGTGCTTTATATCAAGCAAAAAAAGATCAGTGTGTTTTACAAGTTCTTTTACTTTATCTATATTCACATATCCCGATGTGTCTAATGCAGTGTGTATGCCAGACGCTTTAAGCTTTTTAAATAGATCTTCGCAAAATTCAGGCTGTAATGTAGGCTCTCCACCTGTCAGCGTCACGCCGCCGCCTGATGATTTCATGTACGGTATATATCTTTTTGCATCGTTAAATATCTCATCTGTTGATACTTCTTTACCACCGTTATAATTCCATGTGTCAGGGTTATGGCAATAAGCGCACCTTAAAGGACAACCTTGCATAAAGACTACGTACCTTATGCCAGGCCCATCTACAGTACCACATGTCTCTATTGAATGTATCTTCCCCATAACCATGACAATCACCTTTACATAAAATTTGCACTACATAGATTCGTGAAAAGTGCGGGATATAACCTCCAACTGTTGCTCTCTCGTTAATTTATTGAAATTGACAGCATACCCTGAAACCCTTATAGTAAGCTGCGGATATTTTTCAGGATGCTCCATAGCATCAAGCAACATATCTCTGTTTAAAACATTGATGTTTATGTGGTGCCCCGCATTAAATGCATATCCATCTAATAGTCCTACAAGATTATTAATTTTATCTTCGTCATCCTTGCCAAGCGCATTTGGTACAATCGTAAATGTGTATGATATACCATCCAATGAACTGTCATAAGGTATTTTTGATACTGAATTCATTGATGCTATGGCACCTTTTGTATCTCTGCCGTGCATCGGATTTGCGCCTGGCGCAAAAGGTTCTCCCGCTTTTCTTCCGTCAGGTGTAGCACCCGTCTTTTTGCCGTACACCACATTTGACGTTATTGTCAAAACAGACAGTGTTGGTATAGAGTTTCTGTAAGTCTTGTGCTTTTTAAGCTTATTCATGAATCTTTCTACAATGTCAACTGCTATTGAGTCAACCCTGTCATCATCATTGCCAAACTTAGGGAAATCTCCTTCCACTTCATAATCTATTGCTATGCCATTTTCATCTCTTATGGCTTTTACTTTAGCATACTTTATGGCGCTTAACGAATCTGCCGCAACAGAAAGACCTGCGATTCCAAAAGCCATCGTCCTTACGATGTCTCTATCATGCAAAGCCATAAGGGATCTTTCATAAGCGTATTTATCGTGCATGTAGTGTATTATATTCATAGCTTTAACATACACTTTTGCAAGCCACTCTAACATATTGTCATATGCTGCCATTACCTCATCGTAGTCTAAATACTCAGACGTTATAGGATTAAATTTTGGTGCCACTTGCGTTTTATACCTTTCATCGATACCGCCGTTTATAGCATACAGTAGCGCCTTCGCGAGATTTGCCCTTGCTCCAAAAAATTGCATCTGTTCTCCCGTCTTCATAGCTGACACACAGCAGGCGATGCTATAGTCGTCATTGTATATTGGCCTCATTAAGTCGTCATTTTCATATTGAATAGAACTTGTATCTATTGATACCTTGGCACAGAATCTTTTAAAGTTTTCAGGAAGGTTTTTGGACCATAAAACCGTCAAGTTTGGCTCAGGTGCAGGACCTAAGTTATATAAAGTATTTAATATCCTGAATGAATTTTTAGTGACAAGAGGTCTTCCGTCTACGCCTACACCGCCAATTGATTCAGTCACCCAAACAGGATCGCCACTAAATAGTTCATTGTAATCAGGAGTCCTTAAGAACCTCACCATTCTAAGCTTCATGACAAAGTGATCCATTAACTCTTGTGCTTGTTTCTCTGTCAATGTTCCTTCTTTAAGATCTCTTTCAATGTATATATCTAAAAAAGTAGATACTCTGCCCAGCGACATAGCGGCACCATTTTGTTCCTTTATAGCAGCAAGGAAGGCAAAGTAAGTCCACTGCACAGCTTCTTTTGCATTTTTTGCAGGCTTTGATATGTCATAACCGTACTTTAAAGCCATCTCTTTCATTTCGTTTAATGCTTTTATCTGTTCTGTCAATTCTTCTCTCAAGCGAATAGTTGCTTCATCAAATTCATCGTAATCAAGCTCAAGTTTTTCTTTTTCCTTTTCTTCGATGAGTCTATCAATTCCATAAAGAGCAACTCTTCTGTAATCACCTATGATTCTTCCTCTGCCATATGCATCTGGAAGACCTGTTATTATGCCGGCATGTCTTGCTGCTCTTATTTCTGGAGTATATGCATCAAATACACCATCATTGTGGGTCTTTCTGTACTTCGTAAATATCTCTTCTACTTTTGGGTCCACTTTATATCCATAAGCTTCGCAAGCTTTTTTGACCATTCTTATGCCACCGTAAGGCATTATAGCTCTTTTAAGAGGTTTGTCTGTCTGCAATCCAACTATTTCCTCAAGATCTTTGTCTATATACCCCGCATCATGGGATGTTATAGACGATACAGTTTTTGTATCAATATCTAACACACCTTTTTTCAGTTCTTCCTTCATTAGCTCAAGAACTTTGTTCCAAAGCTTAATAGTCTTTTCTGTAGGCCCTTCTAAAAAACTATCATCGCCTTCGTATAATGTGTAATTTTTCTGGATAAAATCTTGAACGTCAATAGTCTTTTGCCATTTGCCCTCCTGAAACCCGCGCCATTCATTGATCATATTTATTCCCCCTAACGATTTATTATGGTTTTATTATAGCTATTTTGTTCTTTGTAGTCAATATACTGTATACACTTCAGAAAATTTATTATCTTGAAACATCATCTTAATTGTATCATCAGGAAAACGCAAAAAATATGATATATATCACATTTTTGCTACAAATTTTATATTTTTGGGATATAATTTACTAAGAAGCACAGTCATATTGTTTAGGAGGAATTTAAGATGTCAAAAATGAGAATAGATAAGCTTTTATCAAATATGGGTTATGGCACAAGAAAAGAAATTAAAAATTTTATAAAAGAAGGCCTTGTTGCAATAAATAATGTGACGATTGACGACCCCGGTTTTGCAGTACAACCTGATAAAGATATAATCACGTTTAGAAGTGAAAAAATATCGTACAAAGAATACATATATATAATGATGAATAAACCGAAAGGTGTAATCTGTGCAACATATGATCCATCAGAAAAAACCGTTGTAGATCTTTTGCCACACCATATAAAGGCAAGAAAGGTTTTCCCAGCAGGAAGGCTTGATAAAGACACAGAGGGATTACTTTTAATTACAAATGACGGTGAACTATCTCATAAGCTCTTATCGCCAAAAAAACACGTTTTCAAAAAATACTATGCAGAAGTTTTGGGTTTTATCGATGAAGATGACGTATCTTTGTTTTCAGATGGCATACTATTAGACGATGGTTACAAGACTATGCCGGCAAAACTGGAAATAATATCTTCAGGCAGTACATCGAAAGTATATGTCTCAATCAGAGAAGGTAAATATCATCAAATAAAAAGAATGTTTGAAGCGATAGGCTCAAAAGTCGTCTACTTAAAAAGGCTTTCAATAGGCCAATTAAAATTAGATGAAAATTTAAAAGAAGGGGAATGGCGAGAATTAAATGAAGAAGAAATAAAATTGCTTAAATCAATTGAATAGCTATTTCAATTGATCGATTGCACAATGGGATATCATAATCGATATAAGGCTTTCGGCTCCTTCATTGCTATTTACACCATCTTCCGTTATGCCATCACTGCAGCCTCCACTGTCTTCGTCGTATAAGCTTAACCCTTTTGAGTTCTTTCCGTAAAACCATTTGTCGCAGTCTATAGCCCTTTTTTTGTATTTTTCATCGCCTGTCAATTTATACGCCTCTATATACATGAGAGCCATTGTATACGCTTCTACAGGCTGTTCATCGTATTCTGCAATGTCTTTGCCTTTTCTATACCATCCTTTGCATCCGACAGCTTTAAAATAACCATTTTTAAAGCACACACTATCAAGAAAATCAATTGTCTTTAAAGCGATATCTAAAACTTCTTCATCTTTAGCGATTGAAAAATACTTTAAAAGCGATAATGGTATGACTCCATTATCGTACGACACCACATCTTCAAACCACTGCCAATCTTCGCTTGAATTTTTTTCGTACTCCTCGACGATATCGTGCGCCAATTTATCCATCTTTTTTCTGACAAAATCTTTATCTAAATTTTTAAAAGAATTGTAAATATAGTATAATCCTATCAAGGTGTATGCCTTACCTCTGATGTAATTCAGAGTATCTACCAATAGCAGTGATTTTTCAATCATTTTATATGCAGGCAACTTTACCCTCTCGTCTATATTGGAATTTATTAAATATCCTAAAGCCCACATACACCTGCCGAAACAATCTTCCGAAAAATCTTCATCAATAAATTTTCTATCGAATGACATGAAATTTCTAAAGCGACCGTCGTCTTCTTGTGCGTACATCAAAAACGACAAATACTTCTTAATGAGGTTAATATATGCATCATCTTTGTATTTTTCATACATCATAGCACAGGCTATCAAAGCCCTTCCATTGTCATCCGTTGTATATCCATATTTAGGATCGGGGACAGAGCCAACAGAATGCTGCATCATACCTGTGTCATCTGTCAGTATAAACAAATGGTCAAACACTTTTTTGTCATCCACAATACGTCCCTCCTTGTTTATACTGCTTCTTTCGCATCATCCTCTAAATCTTCAAATATTCTCAAAAACAATTCAACATATTCTAACGCAACGTTGTCCCACATCATCGTTTTTCCATAAACTTTTATCTTCTCCTCCATGATTTGCTTTTCATGTGGATTTTCTATTGCGAAATTTATGCAGTTTGCTATAGAATCAGGATTTTTAAATTCCGCCAACAGTCCCCTTCCATCGCTTAAAATTTCTTCAGCGTATTTGTATGGAGTTGATACAACTAATTTTCCTAAACCTGCAGCATATGCCAATGTCCCGCTAACTGCTTGTTCTCTGCCAATGTACGGCGTCAAATACACATCAGAGAGCTTTAAGTATTCGACGATCTCCCTTTTTGTCAGATATTTATTGACAAACTTTACATTGTCGTTTAGATTTAACTCATTTACTTTCCTTATAAGAAAGTCTCTGTAAACTTCACCATCTGACTTGACTATATTAGGATGTGTCTGCCCCAATATAAGGTACAATATATCAGGATGTTTCTCCTTAACCTTTGCTATGGCTTCTATGCCGTATTCTAAGCCTTTACCAGGGCTTATAAGTCCAAATGTGCTTACGACGAATTTTCCTGCATCAATGTTGTATTTCTTTCTCAAACTTTCACTGGACAGCGTTGGCAAATTTGGAACTCCGTGTGGCAGTACTACGATTTTCCTTTCATCAACACCATATAAATTGACAAGAAGCGGAATTGTATTTTTAGCCATAGTGACAACTCTTTTGCTCTTTATGCACAATTCTTTTAAAATGTGTTTTTGTTTATCAAGTGGATTAGACAATATCGTATGAAGAGTTACGACATAAGGCACCTTTAAGTTGTCTACAAAGTCTAAAATATATTCGCCCCATTCACCACCGTAAATCCCATATTCATGCTCGATCACTAACAAATCAATTAACGAATCATTTAATTTATTGGCGAGTTCTAAATAGCTATTTCTGTCGTGCTGCTTAAGCCTATAAATAACGTCATCGCCATAATCATATTCTTTATCGTCTATCGCAATCACTTTTGGTTCATTTATGATTTTAATATCTTTAAGCTCATTTACCAGATCCTGTGTGAATGTAGCTATTCCACATTCTCTCGGTGGAAATGTACTCAAAAACGCAATATTTATTTCTTTATTCTTTACCATTCATAACACCTCCATCAACTTACAGCGTAATCGTCAATACCGTTTGCGTAAACTTCATCTTCAATTTTCCTGATTCCATCTACGACGCTATTTGAAGCTACGACAGCATTTATCAAATTTACATTTCCTTTAACTTTGACATTGTCCCATAAAACACTGTGCCTTATAATGCTGTTAGAACCTATATGCGTATTATCACCTATAATCGCATACGGACCTATCTCTGCTTTCGCGTCTATTTTGACGTTGCTTCCTATAAAAACAGGCTCAACAATTTTTGCCGAACTATCAATTGTGATCTTTCTATGTTTAATGTCGCTTATATCAACGTATTTGCAATGTTTTTTCAATATGTCAAAGTGGACTTTTTTATACTTCTCAATTGTACCTATGTCTATCCAATACCCGTCATACCTATACGCAGCCATTTTATAACCTTTCGATAAAAGTTTCGGATATGTATCCCTTTCTATTGATACCACTTCATCTTTAGGGATTTCACTTAATAGCTGTGGTTCAAATACGTATATTCCCGCATTTATCCATTTTGAATTAGTTTCATACGGTTTTGGCTTTTCTTTAAAAGCTGTAATGTAATCATTATCGTCGTATTCTATCACACCATACTGTGATGGATCCTCTACTTTAGTCATGGCAATAGTAGCTAATGCTTTTTTTGACTTGTGATACTCCACAAGACTTCTAATATCGATATCACATATAATATCTGAATTTAGCACTAAGAAAGTATCATCAAAAAACTCTTCAGCATTTTTTATAGCTCCGCCTGTTCCTAATGGTATGTCCTCTTTAATAAAAGAAACTTTTACGCCTAATTTCTCACCATCCTCAAAATAGTCTTCAATGTGATTAGATTTATAGCATGTGCTTATTACGACCTCATCTACGCCTTGCTTTTTAAGCCTTAAAACGGTAGACTCTAACAGAGGTTTGCCCATTATGGGTACCATAGGTTTAGGAAGAAAATTCGTCAGAGGTCTTAGCCTTGTACCTAATCCTCCTGCCAGCAATAATGCTTTCATTCGAATTCCCCCTTAATCCATATTTAGTTTTTGTTTAATAATTAGAATTTATAAGCGTGTTGCAATAAAAGCACAATGTGAATCAAATGTGAAGATACATCAGTAGTATTAGCACTCTATATAAACGGCTGCTAACAATTAAAATTATAATCCTTTTAATTCCATAAGTCAAGAGGAGTAAATATATGTAAACGTTAAAAATTAAAGTTTACATATATCCTCCATCTACAGTCAATACTTGTCCTGTAATAAAAGATGATTGATCTGACAGTAAAAAAGTCACTGCCTTAGCGACTTCATCTGCTGTCCCAAGTCTTTCAAGGGAAGTTCTCGACGCCAGATATTTAAGTGTGTCATCTGACAAGCTTTTATTCATGTCAGTTTCGATTACCCCTGGCGCAACACAATTAACTCGTATATTTGATGGCCCTAATTCTTTAGCTAATGCCTTTGTAAAAGCTATAATAGCGCCTTTTGAAGCGGAATATGCCACTTCACAAGATGCGCCATATATTCCCCACATAGATGAAACATTCACAATGGCACCTCTTTTATTTTTTAACATATACTTTAAGGCACTTTGCGTACAATTAAACATGCCATTCAAATTTACATCAATTATGTATCTCCAATCTTCTTCGGATACATCCATAAAAGGTTTTATCTGGGATACACCAGCATTGTTGACCAAGTAATCTATTCGTCCAAATCTGTCAATCACATTTTTCATCATCATTTCCACTTCTTCTTTATTTCTGATATCTGCCTTAAATACATCCGCATATCCTAAGTTACTTTTTATATAATTCTTCAAACTACATGCGCTTTCATAATCTGTATTGTAATGAATTGCTACACAACCACCTAATCTCGCTACTTCTCTACATATAGATGAGCCAATGCCTCCAGAACCACCTGTAACAACGACAACTTTTCCATTGAACATAAAAACATCTCCTTTAATAAATTAAGCCGCTTATAGATAGGTTATACAAAAGTAAAACAAAAATCAATATAAAAAAAGTGTATGAGGGCTTCATACACTTTTTGCGGTTATTTCCTCATGGCCTCTACTGTATTTTTTGTAGTGCTATAAAGGCCAGATGCTCCAAGACCCATGGCAGTTCCCAACAGTATGCCTTTCAAAATATCTCCAGGAGCTATGTAAAGTATTCCTAAAGCTATTCCAAATATCAACGAAATCAATGCTGAATATTTTTTAGGTAAGCCAATTTGTTTTACTACCTCTACCAAACCTATTATTAATGGTATCAACGACACATCGTACACATCCATAATTAAATCCTCCTAAATACACATTTCTAATATCATTATATTTTGTCCTTTCTCTTTTAACACATGAAATTAAAATTTTTGCAGTTCTTATCAAAAAACATATTTAAAAATACTTAATAGAAAAGAATTAACAAACAAGACAAAATAAAAAAGACCCCATTGACTGGAATCTTGATATCATTGGAGCGGATGACGGGATTCGAACCCGCGGTCCTCGGCTTGGGAAGCCGATGCTCTACCACTGAGCCACATCCGCAAAATATTCTTTTTAAATACAAAAATGGCTCCTCAGGTAGGGCTCGAACCTACAACCTACCGGTTAACAGCCGGTTGCTCCACCATTGAGCTACTGAGGAATATATTATCCGGCAGCGACCTACTCTCCCGAGTAATCAGTACCATCGGCGCTGGAGGGCTTCACTTCCGTGTTCGGTATGGGAACGGGTTTTTAACCTCCGCTATTGCCACCGGAAATCTTTCGTTCATTTCCTTCTAAATGAACTTTGAATACTGCACAATGCTTCTTTTGGTCAAGTCCTCGACTTATTAGTACCGGTCAGCTTAAAGTATTTCTACTCTTACACCTCCGGCCTATCTACCTCGTCTTCTTCAAGGTGTCTTACTCCTTTCGGATGGGAAATCTTATCTTGAGGTGGGTTTCACGCTTAGATGCTTTCAGCGTTTATCCCTTCCAAACTTGGCTACCCAGCTGTGCGTACGGCTACGCAACTGGTACACCATCGGTTTGTCCACCCCGGTCCTCTCGTACTAAGGGCAGATCCTCTCAAATTTCCTGCGCCCGCGACGGATAGGGACCGAACTGTCTCACGACGTTCTGAACCCAGCTCGCGTACCGCTTTAATGGGCGAACAGCCCAACCCTTGGGACCTACTTCAGCCCCAGGATGCGATGAGCCGACATCGAGGTGCCAAACCTCCCCGTCGATGTGGACTCTTGGGGGAGATCAGCCTGTTATCCCCAGGGTAGCTTTTATCCGTTGAGCGACGGCAATCCCATTCTCTACCGCCGGATCACTAAGCCCGACTTTCGTCCCTGCTCGAATTGTCTTTCTCGCAGTTAGGCTACCTTCTGCCTTTGCACTCTTACGCGCGATTTCCTTCCGCGCTGAGGTAACCTTTGGACGCCTCCGTTACTTTTTAGGAGGCGACCGCCCCAGTCAAACTGCCCGCCTGTCAGTGTCCATATGCCGGCTTACGGCTCCTATGTTAGAATTTCGGTAATATCAGGGTGGTATCCCAACGTTGGCTCCATATAGGCTGGCGCCCATATCTCTCCGCCTCCCACCTATCCTGTACAGATATTACTAAAATTCAGTGACAAGCTGCAGTAAAGCTCCATGGGGTCTTTCTGTCCTGTCGCGGGTAACTCGCATCTTCACGAGTACTACAATTTCACCGGGTCCCCCTTCAAGACAGCGCCCAAGTCGTTACGCCTTTCGTGCAGGTCGGAACTTACCCGACAAGGAATTTCGCTACCTTAGGACCGTTATAGTTACGGCCGCCGTTTACTGGGGCTTAAGTTCAGAGCTTTGGATTTTCTCCTGACCCTTCCCCTTAACCTTCCAGCACCGGGCAGGCGTCAGCTCCTATACTTCGTCTTTCGACTTAGCAGAAACCTGTGTTTTTGGTAAACAGTCGCTTGGGCCTCTTCTCTGCGGCCTTTCGGCACTCCTTCTCCCGAAGTTACGGAGTCTTTTTGCCGAGTTCCTTAATGAGGGTTCTCCCGCTCGTCTTTGGATTCTCTCCTCGCCTACCTGTGTCGGTTTGTGGTACGGGCACCTCATCCTCGATAGCAACTTTTCTTGGCAGCCCCTTCGAAACTTCGCCTTGCGGCTCCCCATCACAGCTCTTATGAGCTTTGGTACTTCACTCAAAGCTCTTTTCGTCGCTGCTTGGACGTGCTCTACCAACCGCACGCTTTTCTTATCTCGCTGCGTCCTTGCTTCTCTTTTGGCGGATTTCGGTGGTACCGGATTTATTACCGGTTCTCCATCGCCTACGCTTTCGCCTCGGCTTAGGTCCCGACTTACCCTGGGCGGATTATCCTTCCCCAGGAATCCTTAGGCTTTCGACGGTAAGGTTTCTCGCCTTACTCTCGTTACTTATACCGGCATTCTCTCTACTGTACTGTCCAGATTCGCTTTCGCTTATCCTTCGTCCTGTACAGTACGCTCCCCTACCATTCTTTTTTAGAATCCGTAGCTTCGGTGGCATGTTTTAGCCCCGTTTATTTTCGGCGCGGGATTTCTCGACCAGTGAGCTATTACGCACTCTTTGAATGTATGGCTGCTTCTAAGCCAACATCCTGGTTGTCTTGGAAATCCTACTTCCTTTACCACTTAACATGCTCTTTGGGACCTTAGCTGTCGGTCTGGGCTCTTTCCCTTTTGACCACGGATCTTATCACTCGTAGTCTGACTCCCAGGGTCTCAATATGGCATTCGGAGTTTGATAGGCTTCGGTAACCTTTTTGGCCCCTTGTCCATTCAGTGCTCTACCTCCATATTTCCTTCCCCCTGAGGCTAGCCCTAAAGCTATTTCGGGGAGAACCAGCTATCTCCGAGCTCGATTGGAATTTCTCCGCTACCCACAATTCATCCCATGACTTTTCAACGTCAACGTGGTTCGGGCCTCCACCAGATCTTACTCCGGCTTCACCCTGATCATGGGTAGGTCGCACGGTTTCGGGTCTATGATATGCAACTTTCGCCCTTTTAAGACTCGCTTTCGCTTCGGCTCCGCTTTCGCTTAACCTCGCTGCATATCTATAACTCGCCGGTCCGTTCTACAAAAAGTACGTGGTCGCTTTCGCTTCCACTGCTTGTGGACATATGGTTTCAGGTTCTCTTTCACTCCCCTCCCGGGATTCTTTTCACCTTTCCCTCACGGTACTATGCGCTATCGGTCACTTAGGAGTATTTAGCCTTGGGAGATGGTCCTCCCGTCTTCCCACCGGGTTGCCTATCCTGTGGTACTCTGGATCCCACTCGGTATATTTCGCTTTCGCCTACAGGGCTTTCACCTTCTTTGGCCTGCCTTCCCAGGTCTGTTCGGCTTCGCTTTATATACCTTATCGTGGTCCTAAACCCCATCACCAATGGTGATGGTTTGGGCTCCTTCCTTTTCGCTCGCCACTACTCAGGAAATCGACTTTTTCTTTCTTTTCCTCGCGCTACTTAGATGTTTCAGTTCACGCGGTTTCCCCTCCTCATGGCTATGTGTTCACCATGGGATGCTTAAGTATTACCTTAAGCGGGTTTCCCCATTCGGATATCTCCGGATCTACGTCTGCTTGCGACTCCCCGGAGCGTTTCGCCGCTTGCTGCGTCCTTCTTCGGCTCTAAGTGCCTGGGCATCCACCATACGCCCTTTCTAACTTGACCTATTGTTTCCTCGTTTTTCTTCGTTACCCTTTTTATTAGCATTGTGCAGTTTTCAAGGTTCACTTTTCTGAGGGATTTAAACCCTCAAAACTGAACAGTGAGATATCGTATTTATTTTATCCTTAATGTAAGGATTGCTCCTTAGAAAGGAGGTGATCCAGCCGCACCTTCCGATACGGCTACCTTGTTACGACTTCACCCCAATCATTTACCCCACCTTCGGCAGCTCCTTCCTTACGGTTAGGTCACTGACTTCGGGTGTTGTAAACTCTCGTGGTGTGACGGGCGGTGTGTACAAGGCCCGGGAACGTATTCACCGCGGCATGCTGATCCGCGATTACTAGCAACTCCGTCTTCATGCAGGCGGGTTGCAGCCTGCAATCTGAACTGGGACCTGTTTTCTGGGATTCGCTCCGGATCGCTCCTTCGCTGCCCTCTGTTCAGGCCATTGTAGCACGTGTGTAGCCCAGGGCATAAAGGGCATGATGATTTGACGTCATCCCCGCCTTCCTCCGTGTTATCCACGGCAGTCTCGGTAGAGTCCCCGTCTTTACGCTGGTAACTACCAACAGGGGTTGCGCTCGTTGCGGGACTTAACCCAACATCTCACGACACGAGCTGACGACAACCATGCACCACCTGTCTCACAGCTCCTCTTTCGAGGCACTCCGGTATTTCTACCAGATTCTGTGGATGTCAAGCCCTGGTAAGGTTCTTCGCGTTGCTTCGAATTAAACCACATGCTCCGCTGCTTGTGCGGGCCCCCGTCAATTCCTTTGAGTTTCAACCTTGCGGCCGTACTCCCCAGGCGGGATACTTATTGCGTTAACTCCGGCACGGATGATTCCTCACCCACACCTAGTATCCATCGTTTACGGCGTGGACTACCAGGGTATCTAATCCTGTTTGCTCCCCACGCTTTCGCACCTCAGCGTCAGTTCAAGTCCAGAGAGCCGCTTTCGCCACTGGTATTCTTCCTGATCTCTACGCATTTCACCGCTACACCAGGAATTCCGCTCTCCTCTCCTTGACTCAAGCTATATAGTTTCAGATGCACACCCTCGGTTGAGCCCAGGTTTTTCACATCTGACTTTTACAGCCGCCTACGTGCTCTTTACGCCCAGTAATTCCGGACAACGCTCGCCCCCTACGTATTACCGCGGCTGCTGGCACGTAGTTAGCCGGGGCTTTCGTATGGTACCGTCATTATCTTCCCATACTATTGAGCTTTACGACCCGAAGGCCTTCTTCGCTCACGCGGCGTCGCTGTGTCAGGGTTTCCCCCATTGCACAATATTCCCCACTGCTGCCTCCCGTAGGAGTCTGGACCGTGTCTCAGTTCCAGTGTGGCCGTTCACCCTCTCAGGCCGGCTACCCATCGTCGCCTTGGTGGGCTTTTACCCCGCCAACTAGCTAATGGGACGCGGACTCATCCTATAGCGGATTTCTCCTTTCTTCAATAAGTGATGCCACTTCTTGACATTATCCAGTATTAGCACCCCTTTCGAGGTGTTATCCCGGTCTACAGGGTAGATTGTCCACGCGTTACTCACCCGTCCGCCGCTAAGTTCGTACCGTAGTACTCCCTTCGCTCGACTTGCATGTGTTAGGCACGCCGCCAGCGTTCGTCCTGAGCCAGGATCAAACTCTCATGTTTATATCCTTTGCTCTTACTATATCTCACTGTTCGGTTTTCAAGGTTCACTTCCTTCGCCGCTTGCCGCGACATCGTCTATCTTACCACATTATCTTCTCTCTGTCAACTGCTTTTTCTTTGGTTTTTTCTGGTTAATGATTTTAGAATCAATATATAGCTGAATAATCTGTGCTCTATTAATATACCACATTTCTTGTTAATATTGCAATGCTTCTATTGCCTGAATTACCGCCAATAATTCATTTTATGTCTAATTATCTTATAAATGCTTAATTTTTTCTCGTTTTATGTTAATTTTATGTAAAATTTTTGAGGCATCAATAGATGCCTCTTAAAACTTATTTTTTATTCGAAAGTATATTTTGCACTTGCTGCGTTGCCTGTTGCTGTTGATTCAACTTGTTATTTGAATTTATATAATTCAACCTATTGTTAAGCATATTTACATGCCTTTGCATATCTTGCTGCATCTGCTGAAACATTTGTTTAGCCGCCGGATCATCTGTCGCACTGGCAAATTGTGCGTATGTTCCAAGTGCAGACTGCGCTGCAGCAACAGCTTTTTCGATATCGCTCTTTACAGTCATCTTTGTAACCTCCTTAATAAAATATTACCTTTTTTATTATTTCTATTAAGGAGATTATTTACACTTATAATTATTTGGAAATTTATATTACACGATATACTGCAATACGATAAGCAAAATCACCCCAGGTATGCCTAAAAAGCCTACAACCAAAGCTGTTATCGGATTTATGCCGACATATATTCCAAATGTCTTTCCAGCCATATTTATAAAAAACAGCACTAATGCTCCTACTACTCCATTCAAAATAAGCCTTACAAGAAACTTCCTCGGTACAACCAATAGCCACCCAAGTATGTATAATAAAAAAAGTCCCACAACATATGCTATTATTATATTGTATTCAATGCTTAAATTCATAAAAATTCCCCCTTAATACATCCTATGATTATTATAGAGTGATTTCGGAAACTAATTTCCAGCGTCATACTATGGCATAAATTAGAAATTAGATACAGAAAATAACAAAGCCTTTGCGATAAAATACTGAAAAGAGGAAAGAAAATGTAAAATAATGAAAATCAATTTAAAAAAAGAGTATAAGAAATAAAGCCTAATAAAATAGGTTTAAAAATTAACAGTATATGGAATCTCAATATTTATGCTGCTCTACCTAATAATCCATCAAGCATAGAAATAAAATCAAACTTAGATTTTTTCAATCTAGCATCAAGATGGATATTAATAGAATGTATCATAATCCAGAAAGACCAACGCTTTTTGCCTCTGGTTTTAGATAGCTCCAACTCATAGTCATTAAGAAGCCTTTTGTTAACACGCTCAGAAGAAGTTCGCTTTTTCATCTCGCATTTCCATTCATCAGAACCACGTGGAATGACGGTAAACAAGCGAGGATCAGATGAAGGCTTCGTATAAACGGTTCTACCATAATCAGAAGAGGAGCACTTATCTTTACAATTACATGAATCAACTTTACCAGTCGCAAAAGGACAGCGCCATTTAATTCTGTTACGGTCTTTCATAAAACCATTGTAAACCATAGATAATCCTGCCATACAGACAGGAATACCATTTTCATTGATTTTAATAGTACCTTGGTACTTGCTGTTGTTTTTATTCTTCTTATTAAGCGGAATTACAGGTTTAATATTCCACTTATTAAGAAGATGATAAGTAGGGTAATTATCATGAGCACAATCACCAATAAATTTATCAAAAACGAAATCAGGATACAAAGCCCTTGCTTCAGACAAAGCAATAATAGCAGTAACACCATCATAACGAGGAGCCTCAACCAAGCGAAGATAAATCGGAATATCAGATTTAAGCTCTTCGTTGTATGTCACTAAAAAATAACCAGAATAACCATAAAACCATGTCTCATGATAACTATCCCAACCATAGCGAGCATCGGGGTCAGAGAACTTGCGATGGCAGTCACAATTAAATATACCCTTATTAGCACAATCACAAGTTCTAATACCGAAAGGACTTCCGCCGGTTTTAATACAAGTACCGTCACCGGAGATAGTAAGTTTTTCAATATCACCGAGGATGCCATCATTGGCGGAAGGCCTAACAGCAACATCGGCAAAAATTTGTTGAAGAAGCTTCTCAGGTCTTGACTCAAAAATTTTACCCTGTAAAGCCAAATCAACAAATTTCTGTATAATACCAGGGTGGCGTGGTGGGAGCTTCTGATTTTTAGCAAGTTTTTTACGTGGTTTGCGTTTAAAAGGATGGAGAGAATCCTGTCGGTCTTTTTCAATATCAGGATCCTCAAGCCATAACCTGTTAATCAAGTCATAATGAGTACCAACACCAGGAATATTATCAGGAGACACGCCAATCATGCAACACAAAAGATTATCATGATGAAGCGTGTAAACCCATTTAGTAATACTGTGACATTTAAGAAGAGACATAAGTACAAAAGACCGAAAAACTTCAGGCTGATTTTTGGCTGGAGAACCAGTATTAGAGTAATAAGGTTCCAGTACAGGTTTAAGAACATCAAGATCTAAATTATAGAGTTTAGATAAAGCTTCAGAAAATTGAAGGACACGATTTTTATCTGAAGCATAAATGGGTTGAATATTTTCGACAAGGAAAGACTGATAATCAGAATGCGAACGCCATGCGCCCAACATAAAATCACCTCAATAACAAGTAGTATGGTAAAAACACCATCCATTTCGATTATTGGGGCGATTTAAAAAAGTCAAGATAGAATGCAACCATATATGTTAAATAAAGGGAAATATAAAGAAAAAATCTTACAATGTAAATAAAGATGTAAATGAATTGGAAATCGAAAAAGGATTTCAGAATGAAATTTTGGGGGATAAATTTAAAAGATGTCTCCTGAAATTCAGATATATCAGGCAACAGAAGTTGCCGAAAATATTCTTATATTAAGAGGGGGACAAATTATGATATAAGCGAATCGAAATTATCAAAATTCACACCATTTTCTTTTGCCTTTTTTAATAGATAAGTATACTTTTTCCTCAAAGACTCTATGTTGTATATGGCTTGATCTATTAAGTCAGGATCCGTAACACTTTGAAAGTACATTTCTGCATCTTTTAACTGCCTCATGGTGTTTTTTACTTCATTTATGAGAGCATTATTTTCCTCATCTATTTCTTCTTTTGCAGCCGATATTTCTCTAAAAATTTTATATAGCGTGCCCATATAATACCTCCTCATCCATATTATTGACATTTATATGGATGAGTATACTTAATTGTGGACTTTTTGTATTTCTCTTATTATCTCCAGCGATTTTCCATCTATCTTGTTTTGCTTGGCTAATTTATAGATCACATCGATAGCTTCGATGTGGGCCATGCCTTTTCTATATGGCCTATCTTCCGTCAGTGCTTGGTACATATCACAAACCGCCATGAGCCTGGAAATATCATCAAGGTTTTCTCCTGTAAGCCCTTCTGGATATCCTGAACCGTCCAGTTTCTCATGGTGATTTGCTGCCCATTCAGCTATGTCATCAATTCCTCCTATCTCCCGTAGTATTTTCTTGGTAAAGTATGTATGGGACTTTATCGTCATAAATTCTTCTTCAGTAAGCTTTCCCGGCTTGTCCAATATCTCAGTTGGTATGGCTAATTTGCCTAAGTCATGTAAAAGACCTGCTATCTTCACCTTCTGAGCAGTAATCTTGTCATATCCGGAAAGCATCGCTGCTTTATGTGCAATTTCCGATATGCCTTTTGAATGGTTGTATGTAAAGTGGCTTTTGTTATCAATTATTTTTGAAAAAACTTCGGCGATATTCTCAAAATCGTCTACGTCGATCACCATGATCTCATTTTTAATGTACGGTTTTAAGACATCAAATTGATTATAATTTTCATAATCCAGCCAAAATTTTTCTTGCTTCATTAAATTTTTAAACACACTTACTAATAGTGGATTAAAAGCCTTTCCGGACTCTATATCAAGCCATTTCTTTATGCTTTCCCTTGTATCGTACTCGCTGTGTTTTTGGGATATGAAGCTATACCTTATATCAAACTGATCAGCTAAATATATTATCTGTGCTTCTAAAGGAATGGAATCTCCGTTAAGATGGAAATGCCCACTTCCATCCCAGTTTTCATGGTGATACTTGATGATTTCAGAAAACTCATCCCCTTTAGGCATCCCCTTTACAAATTCACTTCCTTTGAGGGAATGCTTCCACGTACTATCGTGGTTAATATCTTCAATCACGTCGCTTTTCCCTATGTCGTGTAAAAAAGCAGAATAAAAGATCTTATGTTCATCATCATTTTTAACGCCAATATTTCGTGCCAATCTTATGGCAACATAAGCAACCTTCCTGGCATGTCCAAAACTTCTTTTCTCCATCACATCCAACGATAACGATAACGCTGACAGCAATCTAAAATAGTCTAATATCAACTCCATACCTCCCTTCATCTATACTTTTATAATACATCATTTAAAACAGACTTCCAATATAATATCCTAAAAAAGCCCCAATGAGTCCAAACACGACAGTAACAGATGAGTACAAAAATGCATGCACATAATGTCTATTGCGAAAAAGATCAATTGTCTCATGAGAGAATGTAGAATATGTGGTAAAAGCACCAATAAATCCTGTCATGACAAACAATTTTACATCATTATTAAATAGATGAATAAGTTTCGGACTAGATAAAAAGCTTAATAATAAAGCACCTGTTACGTTTATGATAAATGTCTCCAACGGCACTACAAATTCTCTATTCTCCTTTATGTGCCTTGATATTTCATACCTTAATATAGCTCCAAAAATTCCTCCTAAACCCACTAATAGCATATTTAACATCAATTGTCTTCACGCCCTTTAATCATTTTTGCAGTCTTGTCTCCTAACTCAAATCCCATAAAAGACATAATAAATCCTATAAGTATTGACAGAAGCACATACGTTATTGCAACAGCAATTCTACCATTTCTCATCAGATCCATAGTTTCTTTAGTAAATGTAGAAAAAGTAGTAAAAGCACCGATAAATCCTGTAGTAATGGCAAGTCTTATATTGGAATTTACATTAAATTCTTCAAGTGCTAAATTTGAAATATAACTCAGCAAAAATGACCCAGAGATATTAATAAAAAAGGTTTTAATAGGAAATACAGTATGCAATATACTCTGATAGTAGGTAGAAATTATATACCGTAAAATAGCTCCAAAAAAACCACCAACGCCTATATAGATGTATTCCATGTAAATCACCCTCCATTTTCATAAGATAGTAATAAATAAGCTCCTATTGAGTTAGTATACCCAATAGGAGCCATCAGCATCATCGCATTTAATGGTGAGCTCCATCACCAATCTTAATTATATTATATCCCAAACAAACCGTATGTCAAATTATTTTTCATTAAACCGTAGTTTACATTTCCCTTCTGCCTTCTAAAGCTCTTGACAGCGTTACAGAATCTGTGTATTCGAGGTCACCGCCTACAGGTACACCGTGTGCAATTCTTGTCACCTTTATTCCAAAAGGTTTTATCAGCTTTGCGATGTACATTGCAGTTGCCTCACCCTCTATGTCTGGATTTGTGGCTAATATTATTTCATTGATTTCAGTATCTTTTATCCTCTCCAACAACTCTTTTACCTTTATATCCTCTGGTCCTATTCCATCCATAGGCGATATTGCACCATGAAGTACGTGGTATAGTCCTCTATATTCCCTCGTCTTTTCCATCGCTACTACGTCTTTGGGATCGGAAACTACACATATGGTATGTGTATCCCTCGTCTCGTCACTGCATATACTGCAAAGCTCACTATCAGTAAAGTTATAGCACTTTTTACAGTATCTTAAATTGTTCTTTGCCTCTAAAATAGCATTAGACAAGTTGACAACATCATCTAAAGGCATATCTAAGATGTAAAACGCCAGCCTCTGGGCCGTCTTACGTCCAATGCCGGGAAGTCTTGATAATTCATCAATAAGCTTTGATAATGACCTCGAATATACGTTCATTAATTAATTCACCTCAGAATAAACCAGGTATGTTGAAACCTCCTGTTATTTTTCCCATCTCTTCTGCAATCATCTTTTCAGCGCTTCTTAAAGCTTGATTTACTGCAGCTAATACAAGATCCTCCAACATCTCTACATCGTCTTTGTCAACGACATCCGGATCGATCTTTATGCTTATAAGCTCTTTTCTGCCATTTGCCACTACCTTTACAGCTCCACCGCCTGCAGACTCCTCAACCGTCTTGTTTTCAAGCTCCTCCTGCATTTTCTTCATTTGCTCCTGCATCTGCTGCGCTTGCTTTATCATGTTGTTCATGTTGAAACCGCCAGGAAATCCTCCTTTAGCCATCCAAATACCTCCTAATTAATTTTGTATTCTCTCTTATTTATATGCTAATTTTGACTTAGTAGTGATTAATCAATCTATTATTTCTACATCGCCAAAATATTTTCTTACAGCCTCAATTAACTGTTCATCCTCATTTTCTTCTACAGCAAAAACTATGTTGTAATCATTGCCTGTCAGTCTTTTAATAGCATCTTTAATGTAATCTTTATTTTCGATTTTATTAAGCTCTTCTTTGTAAAACACATGCTCCTTTGGATATTCTATCACAAAATTGCCATCTTTCAAATACGGTTTGCCTAAGCTTAAAAAAGAAAAAATCATCGGTCTATCTTTTTTTTTAATGCTTAACAGTTTTTTAAAAACCTCATTCACATTTATCTCAATGCTCTTATCGGCTTTATCAACTACGTCATCAGCCTTTTTTGCTTCTTTTTTTATCGCCACATCGTCAAAAGCCTTTTCAGGCTTCAAAGTTTCGTCATTAACGGCGATATCCTTCTCTACAGGCAGCATCATCTTACCGCTTTTAATCATACTCTCCAACATACTTAGCCTATCTAATATGCTGTCTATATCAGGCGAAATCTCCGGATTTATAAGCTTAAGCAATGTTATCTCCAGCATTATTCTTGGAGATTGGGCGTACCTTATCTTCCCTTGAAGATCCATCAATTTCTCCAATGCATTTGACAGAAATGCCATGTCAAATAAAGACGCATCCTTAATCGTATCATTTACCTCTGTTTCTAATATCTCTTCTGACTCAGCACCACACGTCTTGTATACAATCACATCTCTCAAAAAAGATAATAAAGCCTTCACCAAATTATTTACATCTATGCCGTAAAGCATCAATTTATCTATAAGCCTTATGGTTTCTTTTCCATCTCTATCACTTAAGCTTCTAACTAAAGCAAACAATGTATCATCATTTACAGTGCCAAGTATATCGCACACATCGTCATATGTTAAAACATCGCTGTATGAAGCACACTGCTCAAGTATGCTTATAGCATCCCTCATAGAACCATTTCCATGCTTTGCAATCAGTGCAATTGCTCTACCATCAATATTTATTTGGCTGTCCTCAGCTATTTTCTTTATGTTTTGTGAAATAACTTTCGCCGATATCCTTTTAAAGTCAAATCTCTGACACCTTGACAAAATAGTTGCAGGTATCTTGTTTGGCTCAGTTGTAGCCAGAATAAATATTGCATGCTGTGGAGGCTCTTCAAGTGTCTTTAAAAGGGCGTTAAAAGCACTGCCAGACAGCATATGGACTTCATCTATAATGTACACCTTGTATTTGCATGAAGAAGGAGCGTATATGATATTGTCCCTAAGTTCCCTCACATCATCTACACTGTTATTTGATGCCGCATCTATCTCTATTATGTCCATTAGAGAATTGTTATTAGCAGACTGGCATATCTGGCATTTGTTGCAAGGCTCTCCATCTACGCTATTAGGGCAATTAACAGCTTTTGCAAAAATCTTTGCAACGCTTGTCTTGCCTGTACCTCTTGTGCCGCAAAAAAGGTATGCATGTCCTATTCGTCCGCTTTTTATCTGATTTTTTAAAGTTCTGACAATATGATTTTGCCCTAAAACTTCCCCAAAGCTTCTGGGCCTATACTTTCTGTACAGTGATTGGTACATAGAAAAACACCTCATTTATTTAATTGTAACAAAAAAAAGGATACTTTTCTATATCCTTTTAGTTTGCCACTTCTGTTTCTATTTTAATCCTCTCCATCTTTTTTCTATCTCTCATGTATATAGATATTACGCTGTCAACAACCTTAGGATTAAACTGTGTACCTTTGTACTTCAACAATTCATTTACAGCCTCGTCAAATGAAATCCCTTTTCTATACGATCTATCAGATGTCATAGCATCGAATGAGTCTGCCACACACAGTATCGCAGCAATCAACGGTATGTTGTCGTCATTTAGTCCAAATGGATACCCTTTCCCATCATACCTTTCGTGGTGCTTTTCAATTCCATCTATTATATCCTTAGACAGTCCAATAGGTTCTAATATTTTCCTCGATATCTTTGGATGCTGCTTTATCTTGTCGTACTCCTCACTTGTAAGTCTGCCTGGTTTTGTAAGTATATTATCAGACACCCCTATCTTTCCTATATCATGCAGCAAGCCAGCGATTCTTATCTTTTCTATTTCGTCTTTCGGCAGTCCCATGCTTTCGGCTATAATCGCAGCGTACTTCGAGACTCTAAGCGAATGCCCTTTAGTATACTTATCCTTTGCTTCAACAGCATAAGCCAAAGCATCGATGGTCCTAAAGTACCAATTTCTCA
Source organism: Thermoanaerobacterium aotearoense (assembly GCF_009905255.1). Taxonomy (NCBI): domain Bacteria; kingdom Bacillati; phylum Bacillota; class Clostridia; order Thermoanaerobacterales; family Thermoanaerobacteraceae; genus Thermoanaerobacterium; species Thermoanaerobacterium aotearoense. Next base: position 2,596,787 of record NZ_CP047602.1, read on the forward strand.
TGTTGTCATACAGATTTGCATTTTCTATGGCAATAGAAACACTATCAGCCACAGATCTCAACAAACTTATATCATTGGCAAGCCTTGAAGTAGTCAATATGTTTAAGATTCCCACAGCCTTATCTTTAGATATTAGCGGAACAGCTATCACGTTTTTTACATTTAATTCTTTCAATCGCAAAAACAAATCATCATTTAACGGAAATTTATTAGCATCCAAAACAGTGATTTCTTTTGAAACGAGAAGCTTAACATTTTCATCCGCCGACAATGACAGCTCCTTTAAAAGGGGCATGTCCCTCAATTCCCCTGCTGCAACCATAAGCTCTAATCTTCCTGACTCATTTATCGTCCTTATGGTACAAAGTGGTGAAGAAAGTATAGTAGATATTTTTTCAGCAATAGAGTAGAGAACGTCCCGCGGTTCTAAATTCTTAGTCAGCAATTGCGTCACGTTTCCTATGGCCAAAATCTGCCTATTTCTCTCCATTATCTCTTTTTTCGCATTGTTGTAATCAGTTATATCCCGCGACAAGCCTTGAATACTCACTATCTCATCTTCATTGTTCTTTATTACTTTAGCTCTCGTTTCTGTAAGAAGTATTGAACCATCTCTTTTTTTGAATTTTATTTCCGCCATGCTTATTCTGCCATTCATCAGATCTTCCATAATCTTCTTATCGTCGTCATGAATGAATTCTGTGATTTTTCTGCCTGTCATCTCATCCGGCAGGTAATCTAAATATCTCACTGATCTATTATTTATAAACTCTATATTGTACTCTCCATCAGTAGACCAGAGAATGTCTGAAATATTGTCTACCAACGTCCTGTACCTTGACTCTGATTTTTCAAGCTCGTTTGTCACAGCCTCCATTTGCTCATAAGAAGCCTCCAGCTCTGCATAGTAATCCTGCAATTCGTTGTTCTTCTTCAAAAGTTCCTGAGATTCTCTTTTTAACTCTTCATAAGTCGACTTTAGCTTATGTGACATTTCTTTAAAACTCTTTGACAGTTCTACAAACTCTTTCGAAACATATATATCAATATCATAATCGTATTCACCATCTATTATACGTTTAACACTTTCATTCAACTTTTCTATTGGATATGACAAGTGTTTCGACTCTGTCATCGCTATAAAAGCTGAAATAAACAATATCAAAATAGAAGCAAATATGTTGTTGCCAATGCCTTTTACTATGTGGACAAATGAAAGTAGATATACAAAGACTGAAACTCCAAATATTATGGCGAACAAGCGATTGCGATAACTTCTAAACATAAATACCTCCCTAAGCAGTAAAAGTCACTATTAATATTTTCGACAACGTACAAAAAAACTTTACACAAATTTTAAATATCAGAATATTTTTTTGATGAAACATTTTTTATGTATGTATTAAAATTTTTTAGTAAAAAACAATAAAATAAAAAGGCCGCACACCCGACTCTGTCATGTTACCATAAGCGTTACATAAGCAGTTAACTCCACTCAAGCGCTCCCCCGGCACATGAAAGTATTTGCTTACCGTTGCTTCCTTCCAGACCTGGCGGGGTTCACAAATTTCCATTGCGGAGGACTTGAATATCATAATCACTTACTTATGCCAGCCTTACAGTAATCATGCCTCGGCTCGGGAATTCGACCCTGCTATAGCGGATTGCAGGTTACAGGGCACCGCTACCTCCCCATCTAGTACGGCCATGTAAGTCCTTTTTAACTTACAACATTATTTTGTGCAATGCAAAACCTATTATACATCGTCTATATGTAAAAATCAACTCATGGATTGAGATTTTTGATGGATATTATGGATTAAGATGGGAATTACATTTAATGGCGGAGAGAGAGGGATTCGAACCCTCGGTACCCGTTTTGAGGGTACACACGATTTCCAGTCGTGCGCCTTAGACCAGCTCAGCCATCTCTCCATGATATTTCCATGGCGGAGAGAGTGAGATTCGAACTCACGAGGCGGGAATACGCCCACTCGCTTTCGAGGCGAGCGCTTTCGACCACTCAGCCATCTCTCCAGATTACCTTAGTCTACTAAAAAAATCATTTATCAAATTTTTGCATTCATCTTCCATGATGCCAAAATAAACTTCTGCTTTTTTATTTAAAAGGTCATATACAGTGCCTGCAGCACCGCTATCACGGCTTTCTGCACCTATATACACTCTTTTAATCCGAGACTCTATTATCGCACCTGCGCACATAGGACATGGCTCCAATGTGACATACAGCGATGCACCATTAAGTCTCCAATCACCAACGCTTTTACAAGCTTCTTTTATGGCATTTATTTCAGCGTGCTGTGTCGCATCTTTTTCTGTTTCTTTTAGATTGTGGCCTCTACCGATGATGATGCCATCTTTGACCACAACTGCACCAACCGGCATCTCTCCAAGCTTAAAGCTTAGCATAGCCTCATCTATAGCAGACTTCATAAACTCATTGTACATCTTAATCACACAAATGGTGCGCCCGAGAGGACTCGAACCTCCGGCACACGGTTTAGGAAACCGTTGCTCTATCCTGCTGAGCTACGGGCGCATGATTTATATTATAAATAAAATTTCAAATTTGTCAATACCATTATACAATATGCACTTAATTTAATCAAGTTTATCCGCATCCCAATCATCCGGCAATTTCATGGTCTTTTTCGCGATTTTTGCGTTGTTTTCTCTTTCACCTTTTTATTATCTCATCGTATCCTGCTGCAACAGAAAATATGATAGTTAATCTTTGAAAAACACGATCATAATTGTATTTTTCCATATTATTAAATCTTCAATTCCATTCTTCTATTTTTTGTCGTCATACCTAAACTTTCGTAAAACTTTATCGCATCGCTGTTAAATTCCCATACAGTTAATTCAAGTGTATCATAACCTAACTTTTTTGCATAATCAACAATATACTTAAATAGCATTCTCCCTATGCCTTTTCTTCTATGATTCGAACTAACGCATAAATCATCTATATAGACAAATTTTCTCTCTTTGAGAATTGGAATATTTCTCGTAGTCATTATTTCTACAATGCTGTAAGCTATTATTTCATTATTACTATCTTCTACGACAAAAATCTTCCCTTTATCGTCATTTAATATCTCCTTAAACCTTTCTTCTGTAAAAGGATTCTCCACATCAACATACACATCCGGCCTATTTTTAACATGTAGACTATGTACTTCTTTAACGAGAGTACTTATTGATTTATAATCATTAAATAATGCTTCTCTTATTTTTATGTTCATTATACTATCACCTGGATTTATATTGTAATTATAGAACATTCCATTTTCATACCAAATAATAAATGAAATAAGTTTATTATTACTGCAAACAATATCAAAATTTGTTTTCAATATCGCAAAAATCAAAAAGTTTTTAGCGTTTTATAAAATTTGTCAAAGTAATTATTTGAAAGGGCTTTCGCCTTTTATTTTAATATTCCTAACATAAATACTTTCGTTCTTTGGAACTCCATATACCAAAAAACTCATCTTCATTTATTATTGCCCTGAAAGGCGGCAACGTAAAATCAATAATAACCTTAATAACTGAATCAAAACTCATTTCAAATCTTAATATTTTTTGCAGAAATTAGTCCATCGTTTTTGAATTGCATCATCATTAGCTAATTGTGATATTACAGTAACAGAATCTTTTTCATATGGTGTACCACGATTAGAAAGAGTTTCGTAAATAGCCTCTTGTAATTTTCTACCCTCAAAATCAAATGTCGTCGCTAAATAATAAATATCATAAAAATCCTTCATACGCCCTGTAGCTTTCATTAATGATATAATAGCATCTAATTTCTCAGCCACAGTAGACTCTAACGAATATGTTAATACTTCAGGCTTTTCAAAGCCAGGAAGAAGGACCGGCAGTTTTCTTTCCACAACTGAAGGAATTATAATATCTCCAACTCCAAAATCAATACTAAAAGGTGTCTTAGTATTTCCAATTAAACCCATTAGATTAACTCGAATACCATGATATTCCTTTATTTCACTAATTACTTCTAACCCTCGGATCTCAAATCTAATAAAGTCATTTTGGCTAGGCGCAGAAATGATTTCGCGGACAAGCATCTCTACCGAATGTATATCATTTGAATAGTTCTTTAAAAGATAATCTGCATCAACTGTCGGTCTAGTAGTAAATTCACTAATTGTATATAAAAGAAAACCACCTTTGAGAATCAGATTATCTTTGTATTTCGATTGTGACAACCTACGTATAAACTCTTCTTGGCAAAAAAGATTTAACAGCTGTTGAAGTTGAATTCCTTTTTCTTTTGATTTGCTCTTTAACTTAGCCAAGATTGATGCAGCTATATCAGCCATTATACCCACACTCCTATATAGGTCTGAACCTTATTTTTGATATTAAACAATTCAGCGTATTCAAACAGCTTTCTTATATTTTTCTTTTGGTCTTTTACATAGCGCAGAACTGCATTGCTAAATACTTCTTTTTCAAGCTTATTTTCATAGCGAAGAACATCACATATAGTCCTATCACGGTCAAAAATTTTTATAGTGACACCTTCAACTTGTATTGTATCAACTCCAATCTTTAAAAATTTTGGTTCCAGATAATAAGGCTCTATTGGAGGGTATTCAATTTTATATTGGCTTTTTTCGCTGTTTTTATCAACTGCTATTTGCCATACTGAGGGTATTCTATCAGTATAGCCATAATAAATAAGTGCGCTTTCTAAAAAAATAACTGCATTAGGAAATAGCCTAGCTATAATGACTTCATCTGGATTAATACTATTTGATAGTTCATAATAGCCACGTTTGATTTTTCTAATTATATTTTTTTCAAGAAGCTTTTTTATTTTACGGCTTGAAATTCCAAGAGCATTAAGCTCTGAAGTTTTAAGCACGCCACCGTGTTTATTAAATTCCTTTTGAATAACATCTATATTAATCATTTTTTGCACCTCAACATACGCTTATCGATTCACAAAGCGGGTATTTTAGTGCAATTTTAGCATATTTTTTAGAAAATTTCAAGATTAATATATTGAAACGTTAGGAAATAAGGCTGCTGCTCCACTTTAATTTCATCGTGTGAAGTCAAATTGCCTAATTTTGCCTAGCCAATACCTACATAGCCATTTGTTCTCATATCATCCCAATAGCTATTGCCATTATCACCCGTGCCAATCCTAAAATAATTCACAGGCGGTCCAAACAATACACACATTGAATTCTTAAATAACTTGTAGATAATTCTGTCTTTTTTATAATTTGCATTAATTGCCCAGACATAGTATAAAGTTTATCATCTTGCACTGGCTTTACATTGCAGTAAATAAGGGCATGTACTTGCCATCTTGTAGAATGAAAGGCATCTATTTTATATGGATACAGCATATGATAGTACTTATGCACCCATCCAAGGTTTTGCATATTATATACTAATGTATTACTTAATTGTTCCTGTAGTTTTATATAATCTTCTATACTTGCATCATCTGAAAGTTTATCAATCAAATTTGTCCCAGCAACTAAAGCATCTCTTATTTTTCTGCCAAGTTCAACCGCTTCATCAACAGATAAAATAGTAGGATTTTGAGGGTTACCTGTAACCCACTTCCCGTCAGAGTTTCTTTTAAACATGGTAAACTTATATGAACTACCACCAGAAATGCTGCCATAACTACTAGAATTTGTTTTAAATTCATTATCGTTTTTTGAATTCCAGCCAATAACTTAATCCATCTTTATTACCAATATTAAAGATAGTATCTATCAAAAGTTCACCATCTAAACTTTTTAATCTCTCAGAGCTGAATTTTTCTTTAAATATGTTATATCCCTGATTTAATTGTTCAAGAGGCAATAGTTTTTTATCTGTCAGGAGTTTGTCACAAATCTTCTTTATTTCCTCTATTACATGATCATCCACTAAAATACCTCCATCTCAATCATATATAATTTTTTGTTACTCTTGACTCTTTGTCAGTTGTTCATCAAAACTCATCTCAAATCTCAATACTTTTTTACAAGAGTTGAACCATAGTCTTTGAATTGCATCATCATTATCTATCCCTCTCCAAAACATTCTCTACCCACTCTTTGACAAACTTCATCTGAGTTTTTCTGAAGGGTTCCATATCCATATATTCTCTTAAAGTTTTCACTTCAAATTCAACTTTTACACGCATAAACAACTACTTTATGCCCTTTTAGTTTCTTTACAAACTTTGCCCAATTTAATAAACACTCCATAAATAGCAATTATAGAATAAATCTAATCCTTTTATTTACCTCCTCAATATCATAATCAGGTTTTTATAAAAATTTCTCTGAATGTAATAGTAAATATCTATATCATATCAAATATACTAATTTGCTTACTTTCACATTTCCTATCCGGTAATCTTTTTATTAATTCGATATCTTTATTAAGCAAAAACATTGATTCAGGATTATGTTGATTATAATTTTTCATAGCCAATTCTCTATTATAATTAGCGTAGCAATAATAACATCCATTAGGGCATGTATTATACACACCTATATCTACACTTTTGTAACATCCACATTGTTTTCTAGTTGGACTTTTAGATAATTTGATATTTATATTAAATAATCTATTTAAATATTTGGCATCAATACAACTTGCCTTACTAATTCTATCGCTTATTAAAAAATCGTTGCAACAACTGTATAACTTTATATCATATTTCTCACCAATATCAGCTAATTTTTCAGCGACCTCTTTTTTATATATTATGTTTTTATCTAATAATTTAACGTCCCTAACTTTCTCTAAATATTCAAAATTTCTCAAAACCTTAGTATATATATTAGCAAAGCTAATGTAGCAACGATGTGTATAACCATATAATCTTTTTGCTATTTCGGCAAATTTATTAATATAAAAATCAGCTTCCGTTACATTTGTAAGAACTATGGGGTCAAACCTCCATTGAATATGTTCCGGAGAAAATTTTGTAGATATATTAATAAATTGCTCTATGGCTATATTAGGATCTATTACATTCTCTTCTAGTATTCCTTTTAGTCCCGTTATTGTAAATAAAAAATATAATCTGTACTTGTCTTTTAGCTCCTCCAATTTATTGAGCAATGGTCCATAATTTTTCGACCAGAATACAATAACATCCACATCTTCAGGATTTAAAGAAATTTCTTGTCCTAATTTATTGTACGGATTATATATTATTACTTTTTCATCACGTACTCTATTCATAAACCATTCAGCATAGAAAGCTGGAATATCAGTTCGTCTACTAGCAGATATTATCAACTTTATCATCCTTTTAGTATTAATAATTTTTATCAATAAAATGGAGCTATTTCAGGCCCTGGTTCAATATCAGGATACTCTAGTGGATCTATACCTTCAGGTAATCGCTCAAGATTTGCAATAATATTAATCTTATCTTTTTTAACCTTTATTGCGCTCTCTAATAATTGTACACTATGAGTATCAAATACTTCCATATTATAATTATCAACTACTTTCTTAATATTATTATCAGATAATAATAAAATTAGATTCTTTAATATATATGTTTTCCCATTTTTATATTGAATTTCTATTTCCTTTAATAACTTGTCTTGATCTATCTCATCACACTTTACATTTATTTTTATTAAAGATTGTGAACACATTAATTTTAACATATCAGATGAATTAGTATCAAATAAAATATTTTCTAAAATATTTATTACACATTTATCTTTCATTTCACCAAAAGCCCATATAATAGCATATTTTAAATACTTTGATTTTGTATGTCTTAATAGATTTATCATCTTTTTTAATAATTGTGGATACGAGCGTAATACTGTTATATTATATAACCATGTATATTCCATTATATTTTCTATAACATTAACTACATCAGGATTATATAATATTCCTGCTCTATATGTATAAAATCTATATTTAGCTCTTATTTTCTTGAGTGTAATATCGTCATATTTTGAAGTTAAGCTTCCGTATTTATTGTATAAATTTTGCAATTCTAAGGATAACTGTTGTTTTAATTCATCTATCTCTTTTATAAATTTTTGATTTTCATTTATAAATGTTTCTCTCCATCTGTCCACATCTAAATTAACTTTTATATATTTGGGGTAATTAACAGATGTATAATATTTGGAGAATAAGCGCACTATTCTCTTAATTATATTCTTTTCATAATATATTTTTCTATTAAGCCAGTCAGGACTAATAATCAAACCTATACTTTTTAAACAATCTGAATACCAATTAACAAATACTTCTCTATTATTTTTATATACTTTATAATATTCCTTATTTATACTATATATACTATGGAGAATTCGATCTAAACGTTTCTGAAAATCATCCAGCTCCTTATCATCATAATATATATTTTTTAAAGATGATTTATCTCCCATACTTGTTTTTTCTTTATTAATCTCAAGATATAAATCCTTAAGCTTGTTTTCAGCTTCTTTCCCCAATTCTTTAATTTGTTCTTCAGTTTTCCCAAATATAAAGATATCATCAACATAGCGCATATATCCATCGTTGGTTTTACTAATAAAATATTTGTCGAAGTCATCAAGATACAGATTTGCCAAAAATCCAGATGTTAATGATCCTTGTGGAAGTCCTTTGCCATTATTCACATATGGAATATGCCTTTTTATGAGAGAATTAATAAATTCTTTTAACCTACTATCTTTATATGGGATTAGCTTAATAATTTTATCGTACAATATATTTTGATTTATATTCGTATAAAATGATTTTATATCCAACTTTAAATAATAATTATTTTTGTTTAAAACTTTATTAAAAGCTTTTTTCATAAATTTATAATACCAACCATACCAAAAATACTCGTAGGAATATTCTGTATTAAGTTTTTTATTTAATCTATTTCCGCAACAATTACTTGAGAATTCCCTATCAATAACAATACCGATAATATCTAAGAATGATGCTCCAGCTATCGTATTGAAAATATTATCCATAACTTTTTGTCTATCATCTTTCTCATTTTTTGGTACTTTATATCCAATAAAATCGGTATTGAATTTATATCCTTTCAGTATTTCTTTCGAAAATCTGTTAATATTATCTTCTAAATTATATTCAAATAATTTAATTGCGATCTCATCATATGGAAATTCCTTTTTCAAACTCATTCGCGCTTTAAAAAATGAAGAAAATAATTCTTTGCTATCAGCCATTTTTGATGTGGTTGTATTATAGGTAACAATAGAACCATAGTAGCTCTCATAAATTTTACCTCTTCGCTCTTTATAAAAGTATGAATTAGGGAAATTATACATGCAATAATTATATTTATTTGATTTCAAGTAATCATATCTATTATAAATTCTATTTAATATTGACTGAACTAGTCTTTGTAATCTTCCAAGATCATCAAATTTTGCAGGTTCTACGGATAATAATATTGTATGAAGAGGTTCTATTTGATGAATTATAGGGTCAATTAATTTAACTATATCTATACGTCTTTCTTTAAACTCATCTTTGACCCATTTTAATATATTGCACATAGAAATAATTAGAAAATCATTATTTATCGTATTTAATATTTCATATATTTTTCTTATACATTCATCTTCAGGAAAATAATTATTTATCATATAAATATTAACTTCTATCAATATTTTATCACAAAATTCATTTATTAATCTTTTAGCAATATTTATATTATACTTACTTGGTTCAACCATTATTATATTAATTTTGGGTACATGATCTTTTAATTCTTTATAAAGTATATCTAACAATGCAAGACAAAATGTACCGGGCCCCGCCCCTATATCTAGTATTGTAATATTTTCTTGGCTAAATATTGATGTTGAAAAACTCGGATTTTGATCTTCATATCGATATATTATATCTTTAGCTTTATAAAAATGGGTTGAGAACCATCGATAAATATTACCTGCAACATCTTTTAAATTATATACTTGTTCTGGATTAAAGCATTCTTCAAACCCTTTACACTCTGGATTCGTTTCAAATTCTTTTATTAATTTACTATATATTTCTTCCAACTCTTTTGAAGCTCTATATTTATCGTCGATATTTTCCATCACCTGATTACCCGCCTCTTAAAATCTTCATTTGTTGAGATAGGTCTAAATATATCTTTTATAAATTGTTCTATGAAGTCCTTTGTTCTCCTTTACCTCAAATATATAATTATAACGTAAATTTTTATTTTTGATGAATACCAAAATTTATCATATATTTTTATGTAAAAATGTAACTACATTGTTATACATAACATCGAATTACTTATCAACAGTATTTGTTTTAATTTCCGATTATTAAGAAAATTCCTCAAAAATCTGTATCACGAATTATTACATCCATAATCATTAATACTTAATTTGGTTATTATTTTTTATATATTGATTAAACTTCTGCGCTTCTTTTTTATCATATTTAGGCCTAAATAATTTAAAATAACTAGAACTCTTTACACCTTCGAATTGTTTTATTTGAATTTCTCTATTACCATCCTTAAGAAAAATATTTTCTGATATACTATTTGGATATGGTTCTGTGTAATATATTATACATATTCCTGATTGAAGTATTTTTTTTGCACACAATTCACAAGGGAATGTTGTGGTATATATAACACCACCTTCCACACCCATTCCTCCTTTTGATGAAACCTGCAGTAGTGCATTTTCCTCAGCATGTAAAGCCCTACAATATTCTAACCGTTTTATTTTGACTTTTTGTAAAATCTCATTTTTTTCATTTTTTAAAAGATTACATTTTTCTAATTTTTTCTTTATTAACTTTTCAGATTGTAAATCTTTAAAGCAAATTGAGTCCATATCATTATAATCATTCAAATCATCAGCTTCGATAATGTCTTTAAAAGTATTAACAAAATAATACTTATCAATATTTTCAATAAAATCTGTTTTTTGTTTTAAGCCACAACCAATTTGTCCGTGCGCTACATCATTCCAACCAAAACCTAATACAAAACCATCTTTATCAGTAATAACTGCTCCAACTTTTCTCGATATACAAGATGATCTTAAGCTCAAAGAATAAGCTAAATTCATATTAGTTTCTTCTTTAGTTGGTTGAATACAACCAGGTGATATAATCAATGCATAATAGCGTAAAAATTTATCAAAAAGTTTTTTATCAAAATTTCTATCTTCATCATTATTTATTGCAATATCAGATAAATAATAACATTTGGATACATTTTGCTTAAATATCCCATTTATATCGGATTCATCTCCCCAATCTCGTTCATCTATTTGCTTAAATTTTTCTTCAAACTCCCCCTTCTCTATTTGTATCTTTCTATTTATATTATTAAACATTCTACTTTCACGATTTTCTTTTTTAGCATATATAGAAATAAGATAAAATGCATTATATCTGTTTTTAAAATAATTAACTTCTCCAGGATTTCTAAATGCATCAATAACAAAACAATTAATTTTGTTCTGATCAGATCTATTTCTGTAATACTTTATTAATCTATCAGCTTCTTCCGCAAGTATGCTAATATTATATTCTGAAAAACTATCTACTTTATCATCAAAAGAATTTCTTGTACGCCTTAAATTATTACCGAAATTTTGTAAATGGAACTCCTCTATTTCGCCTTTGAAATATTTTTCAATTTCATATTCCATAATTTGTTCTTTTATTTTATCAATTTGATCAAGCATAATATCAATTCTTTTTAGTTGATCACTATTTAATCTAGAAAAATCTTCTACTTTATAATAAAAATCTATATCTTTTTCAATTTTCCCCTTAGCTTTACATAATATTTCATCAAGTTCAGTATTTTTATTTTTCCATCTTATGTATTCATTACCGTGCATATTTTTAATAGTTAGCATAACGATAATTGTTGACATTGAAATGTAAACAAATTTAGGATTATTCGTATTAATAATTGTATCAAAAATTATACGATCTTCTAGGCATTTTTTTAATTCTTGTTGTAACTTATCTAACTCGCTATTATACATTTCATTTTTTATATATACATCTTTATATATATTATAATTATTTTCTGTTTTCTCTTTCTCTCCTTTTTCATAATTCCTACTATATTTCATATCTTCTTTAATTCGTCTTATTTCATCGCTTAATTTTATAATACGCTTATGTAAATTATTCTCCTTTTTAGTTATTAAATTCGAAAATCCTTTTTTATTAATCATTCCGCATATATTCTTGCCTAATGTTGTACATCCAGCTCCAATTGGACCAGTTAATCCAATAACTAAAAATGGTATGTTATACATATCTAAACCTCCCTCTATAATCTTTGATTTTCTTTTAATATCTCACTCATTCTCAGATTCTCACGATCTTCAAAGAAGCCCTCATGTATATCAATGCTATTTATTCATGAATTTGACATGTGATATGTAACCCAAATAAGCTTCTATTGTTCTTTCCATATTTTGGCCTATGGATTCCACTTAAGCTCATGTGGCATACCCTCCCATGTCTCACAGGATCTTTGTCCTTAATTCCTTCGTTCTGCCTTACATGAGGTGGATGTCAATTATGCTCCCATGCTGGGTCTTATGCCCTTATGGTAAAATTACCAACCTGACAATTCCGGCTCTCTTTGTCAATCTTCGAATTTTTAAATTGAGTTTTAAATCTTTATTTGCTTTATTTTTGGCACCGCTTAATTATCCAAACCATCGCAGGAGCGAGGCTGTCAAGGGTCAGCTTTGTGAAGTGAAACGCAGCAAAGCTGAGACGTGGTCCTTGCCCTTGACTGACGAGTGACTGCGGTGTATCATCACCACGGCGGTGCAATTTATGCAGCATTCCTAATCTCTGGTCTTTTTATGTCTCTTAACATCTTATTTCCGTTGTATTTTACTCCTTTTTTCAGTATGACAAAAAATACTCTAATTAGCTTGCAGCATAAAACTATCATGGACTGTTTCTTTTTTAGCGGGTTTTCTTTTCTTGTGGTGTAGTATTTGTGCAATTCCTGAAATTCTTTATTGTTTGCAAGTATGGGCATCATCATTTTGTATAAAGTACTTCTTAGCCGCCTTCTTCCTCTTTTGCTTATGGTGGTTTGCCCTTTATGCTGCCCTGAACTATTCTCAACCAGATTGTAACCCGCAAGCTTCTGGATTTGTTTTGGATGCTCATATCTTGTTATATCGCTAACTTCAGCAATAAATGTTGCTGCTGTTATTACTCCTACACCTTTTATACCTAGCATTTCACTAGCATCAGATACTTGCATAAAAAGCTCTTCTATTTTGCTTTCTATTTCTTTAAACTGCTTTACTAGCATTTCGTACTGTTCAAGTATAATTTTTATCTCTATCTCTGCCATCTCAATGCCATCTCTTTTACCCACACTTCGACTGGCAGCTTCTATAAGCTTTAAAGCCCTCTTTATACCTACAGCACGGTTAACTTCCTTCTTCCAGGCTGCAAGTATTTCTTTGGCTCCAATACCTAATATCTTTGCAGGCGTTGGAAATTCTTTCAATGTTATCAGTGCCGCTTTCCCTTCCCAATCTGCAAAAACTTTATTAAACTCAGGAAAGTATATATCAAGCCATCTTGCAACCCGGTTCTTTATCTTATTTAAGTCTTTTGTAAGCATTTCCCTTATGTCCACTGCAATTCTAAGCTCGCTGTATATACCCTCAGGTATATTAGGTTCAACATATCTTCCATCTTTAACTAGCATTGCAATTGTCTTAGGGTCTTTTCTGTCATTTTTAGTTGGCGAGTTATCATCAAATTCCTTACTTCTTTTTACGTGGAATGGATTTACCAGCACCACCTTATGGTTCTTATCTTTAAGAAACTGTGCAAAGCAGAGCCAATAATGGCCTGTTGGTTCCATGCCAACCATTAAATGCTCTTTGTTGCTTTTATTCATAATCTCTGCAGCCCATTTAAAGAATCTTTCCATTCCATCAATGTCATTGCTAAATTCAATACGCTTACCGTATTCTATTCCTCTAAAATCAAAAGCTCTAGCGTGATGTGTCTCTTTAGCAATGTCTACACCTACAATTAATGTCTTTTCTGTTATTTGCAATATCTTTAAATTTTGGTTATACTTCATATTAGGTACCTCCTTGTTATTTGAGAGTCGTGTTCATGAACAATCGACATCTTGTATTTTATCAGGAGGTACTTTTTATTTCAAATCTTATATTTTTTTATTACAGGAATGCTCTATTAATCGATTGTTGCTTTTAATCCATATTCTAACCGATATTTCGATTCCAAGCCAAGTATATTACTTTTTATTAACATTTCTCTCCCTTATAAAATCTATATAACCCATAGCACGAAAAAGCGAACAGATTGTAAAGCTATCATTAATTGTCCCATTTAATGCCATTTGATAAACTTCATCAAAGCTTCTAAAAAGTAATTTAGATATACCTTCATCATAGCCAATCATTTCTTGTACTTTATATGAATCAATTCCAAGAAATAATTCTACTTTATTCATTATCAAACCACTATCAGGGTAAATATATCCTAATGAAATTAAGGTTCTGCATGAATAACCTGTTTCTTCAAAAAGTTCTCTTTTTGCTGTCTCTTCCGGAGACTCTCCATTTTCGCTAAAACCACGAATAATTTCAATTTCATTTGTATTTAAAGCATCCCTTTTTATATCTAATAAAATTATTTTTCTATCTTCAGTTATCGGAATAATTGCTGCACCTGGTTTTAAGCAATATAATCTAAGAATACCATTATTTAAAATAACCTTATAATACTTATTTTTAAACAAAGTTTCACTTGTCATCATGAGCCTTCTTTCCTCATTTTACCTTCGGAAATATTTAATTTGAAATCTTTATTTAATTTATCAAAAATGTTTATTCCAGATTTTATTTCAGTCAATTTATTTGCATTATTGGATTTAAGTTTTTCAATAGCTTCTCTCTGTTTTGATTGATATTTTTTAAAAGCTATAGATAAACCTTTTAAAAACAATGTACTTGCTATTGTGAAAGACAAATCATTTATTAATAATCCTAATGTAATATTTATAATATCATTCGAATATTCAAATATCTTTTCGTTTATTGTTAATTTCTTTTCTCGTTTTAATATATCTTGATATTTTTCTTTATCAATAAGTTGAGGAATTAAAACATTGATTTTATCATTATATTTTGCAAATAGATTTACATAATCTTCATATTTATACTTTGTATTCAAATTTCTAATTGCAGAAATGTAATTTTTATACTCTGATGTTTTTCTAATTTCTACTATTTGATCAACACTCAAATTTGATAACAGTCCATAATCAAAAATTAATGTATTTATCTCATTATATTGACTTTTTATTAAATCGTGTTTGGAATTAATTTGTTGCTCTCTGAAAAAAATCTCTTTAATTAACTTGTTATTTTCAGTTATAAAGTCAGGATATGCTACCATCAATCCATAATACTCTGGTATATTATAATTATACAAAATATCTATAATATCAATAATTTCATTTTTTAAATTCTGAGAAACTCTATTGTTCCTCTTAATCGTATTAATTATGTCAATTCTATATAAAACATCGTTCTTCATTACGTTTTCGATATCATTTAATATTTTTTTCCTTTCACCGTTTAACTTAAGCCTTCCAAAGTTAATTTCATTGCCAAAAAAACTTAATACATTATAAGTAAAATTTTTACTTATAGTTTTTTCATTCCATTTAAAAATATTTTTATTTGTACTCTCATCAATTTTTTCAATATAATCTCTGTCAAGTTGCTCTTTGATAGTTTTTCTTTCACACATTTGAAAATATAAATCATTAAAATTATTAACACTATTTCTTAATAGTGGGACAATAATTCCACAGTCAATATATTTAAATCCAT
The DNA here is from genome assembly GCF_009905255.1 of Thermoanaerobacterium aotearoense. Classification (NCBI taxonomy): domain Bacteria; kingdom Bacillati; phylum Bacillota; class Clostridia; order Thermoanaerobacterales; family Thermoanaerobacteraceae; genus Thermoanaerobacterium; species Thermoanaerobacterium aotearoense. The sequence goes on from NZ_CP047602.1 coordinate 2,612,707, forward strand.
CTGCTGTATCTACAAAAAAATCACGTACAATTCTATTGTTAATAAAAAAGGAATCTGCTATTGTTATTCTATCAGAAATTAAAGCGTATAGATTGACAACTGCTTTGAACAAATCAACATTGATATGATTTTCAAATACATCATCAGCATATGATAAAAAAACATCAGATGAATCAAATTTATCCTTATACATTATGTATTTCTCTCACTCCTAAATTTAATATCTATTAGTAAATAACATAATCCTTTTGTTTACTTAGATTTATAACTGTTATCATATGCATCATTCCTTTTTTATTTTTCCTTTATAGCAGCCACTTCATCGCTTGCATATTTTAGTCTATAGTATTTTATTGTCTCTTTAAGCCCATCTTCTAATGAATAATCTGGTTTCCATCTAAGCACATCTTTTGCTTTTTTATTATCAAGATAGCTATGTAATATATCGCCTTTTCTGGGCTCTTTATATATAGGTTTTAATGGTTTTTCCATGAATTTATTCATTATCTCAACTAGCTCATTTATAGTAGTTGATCTGTTTGTGCTTATATTTATAATCTCGTTGTCGCCTTTTTCAAGTGCTAAAAGGTTTGCTTTTGCTACATCTTTTACATATATAAAATCTCTCGTCTGATTGCCATCTCCAAATATCACAGGATTTTTCCCACTCAGCATCTTATCAATAAATATAGATATTACTCCACCCTCACCTTTAGGATCCTGCCTTATGCCGTATACATTGGCATATCTTAATATCGTATATTTTAAACCGTATAGTTCATTGTACACTTTTATGTAATGCTCTGGTGTATGCTTTGATATGCCATAATACGATATGGGATTAACCCTGTGTTTTTCATCAACACCTAAATACTCTGGATCTCCATATACAGCCGCTGAAGATGCATAAACAATCTTTTTAACATCGTATTTTCTACAGCACTCTAGCAAATTAATCGTGCCTATAATATTCACCTTTGCGTCAAAAACTGGATCATTTATAGACCTCTGTATATCTATCTGCGCCGCATGATGTATTACGATGTCAATTTTTTCATATTCAAATACCTTGTATAAATCATCATCTGTAATGTCTATGTTGTAAAATCTGGCTTTTTTATTTATGTTCTCTTTCTTGCCTGTAGACAAATTGTCAACTACAGCGACATCATATCCATTGTCTATAAGAAGATCTACTATATTTGATCCTATGAAACCTGCTCCACCTGTAACTAATATGTTCAATTAGATACCTCCTAGTATAATATATTTGTAACAAAGTTACATAATTTATATCAAATCGGGAGTTAATACACCGAACAATAATTTAACATGACCTTTCTATGTTCGGATTTATCCTAATGCTCAACTCCTATATTATGCATATCTTGTCTTAAATGACTTTATATGTCACATCTTAAAAGTCATTTAAGACGCTTTTAAATAAATAATTTGGGATATCCTTTAAGCCGGTATAGACTTAAGCTTTAACTTTGTGTACAATCTTCTCTGAATAGAGGATAAATGTATCACCTCCTGGGAGATCGTCCTTACGGTCTATACCCGTGAAATAGCTAATTATTCCATTTAGTGAGGATTTATGTTTTGGCTGGTTGGGACCGGCTTTTCGGGATACCCGCGTCACATGCTAGGTTGTTTACTCACTAAATAGAATGGATATTCTTATTCACTTTTACTTAAAGGAGTTGTTATTTTATGAGTTTTTTGCCTAATTATATTAGTGTCGGTATTGATGTCGCTGCTGATTTTAGCTGGTTTTGCATCTTGACACCTGATGGAAGGGAGTTTAAAAAGCCATTTAAGGTTGATCACGATAATGCTGATTCCCTTAAAAATGCTGCTCTGTCAATTAAAAAGGCAGAAGAGCAATTCTCCATGAAATCTAAGATATTTCTGGAGTCTACGGGAATCTACCATTTCCCACTCTTCTGCCACCTAAAAGAATTAGGATTTGAGGTTTTTGTTATTAATCCTCTCATTACTAATTCTAACAAAAATATTGGTATAAGAAAAGTGAAAAATGATAGACTTGATGCAAAACGTATTGCTGTTACTGGTTATTCGCCTGATACTAAGGTTTCTGTTATGCCCGCTGAGTTAATTTTAAATCTTAGATGTTTATGCAGAGAGTACTATAGCCTTGTCGATAATCGTACTTCTTATGTGAATAAGCTTAAAGCTCAATTGCATATTGTTTTCCCTGGTTTTTGCAATGTTTTCTCTGATGTTACTGGAATCGCAGCTATCTCTCTGTTAAAAAGATTTCCAACACCAGAGGATGTTATTAATGCTCAGTCTGATGAAATAGTTAAGCTTATTTCAACGTCATCCAGAAAAGGCTTGAATTATGCTAAAGCTAAGTATGATAAGTTGTTTAAAGCTGCTAAAAATGCTTTGAATTTCAGGTATAATTTACCTTCTGTCTATGACGTACTAAAAGTGTATATTTATTTCATAGAAGAATTTGATAAAAAGATTAATCTAATATTATCTAAAATCAAGGCATTTGTGGATGAAAATAAGTCTGAGAAATTTGTACAGCAAATTTATTACCTCGATTCTATACCTGGTGTTGGTTTTCTATCAGCGGTTACTCTTATGTGTGAAATAGGCGATTTTTCAGCATTTAGAAAGCCTAAGCAGCTTTTTGCATATTTTGGTGTGGATCCTTCTGTTAATGAATCTGGTCATTTTAAAGGTACTGACAATAAAATGTCCAAAAGAGGTTCTAAAATTGCCAGGCGTGTTCTCTATGCCATTGCTTTAGCTCCTGTAAGGGTTAAAAGAAATGGCACAGCAATAAATCCTGTACTTTATGATTATTACCAGAAAAAGAAGGAATCGAAACCTAAAAAAGTAGCTCTTGGAGCAATTATGCACAAGATTTCAGATATTGTATTTGCTGTTCTAAGAGATAATAAGCCTTTTGTATTAAAGACACCTGATGAACACCAACTACAATATCAAAACATTCATAAAGCTGCTTAAAGTCTTGCACTATACTTGGAAATAGCTATTAACCATATTAAGTTTTCAAAGTTCGGCTCTTAATTGGGTTTGTTTGCTATACCCTTTTTTACAACATAAAAAATTTTAAATTTCTTTCTAAAACCTATTGACTTTTACTAGCTGGTCTATTTCTCCAGTTTTGTTACTCCAAATTCGTTATACACATTATAATCCATAGATTTCAGCAATTCTTCTAAAGTCATATCATTTTTTACTCCAGATGATGCCTCTTTCGTCAATGCTATTTTCAAAGTCAATAGTAATATTTTTATATCTAACCATACTGAATAATTCATAATATAAATAAGATCTAACCTCAGTTTATCATCAGCATCTGTAGTATACTTTCCTAAAACTTGTGCAAGTCCGGTAATACCTGCTTTAACGTTATGTCTATATCTATATGGTGGATATTGCTCTTCAAACTGTCTTACAAAATATGGCCTTTCTGGTCTAGGACCAACAAAACTCATATCACCTTTTAAAACATTTAGTAGCTGCGGCAATTCATCAAGCCTTGTTGCTCTCAATATTTTACCTATTTTTGTTATACGAGGATCTTTATCAGTAGCTAAAACAGGACCTGTCATTTTTTCAGCATCTTTGACCATAGTCCTAAATTTATATACTTTAAACTCCCGTTCATTTTCAGTAACCCTTGTCTGGCTATATATTACCGGTCCTGGAGACGTTAATTTAACTAATATAGAAATAATAAGCATAATTGGGCTCGAAATTATTAATCCAAACAAAGACAAAAACACATCGCCTATTCTCTTTATTATTTTCTGTTCTGTTGTAAGCATCGGATAGTCAATACTAATGGTCGGCACATCATCAAATTGAATAAATTGCGATTTAGTCAAAAGAATATCTTTAAAATTCGGCACAATAAATATGTGTTTTTTAAATTTAATAGCTTCTGAAATAATAACTGACTTAATCTCCTCATGTATTTTATCGCAAATATATACTGCATCTATTTCTTTAACATATTCCTTATTACTTAGAAATTTTTCAGGTTCTAATATGTATCTTATATCATACCAACCTTTTGAACTTATTATCAATTTTTTTGCTAATTTCTCTGCTGTGAGATCATCGCCAATGATCATTATATTTTTCTCGCCATGAACATACTTCCTTATATTCTGAACAAAATATCTCCAAATTGATAACAAAATTAACTGTATAAAAAAAGCAATAAAAAAAATACTTCTCGGAAAAGCAAATTGCCTTGTAAAAAATGTTGATGCTGTTGTTATTATCTGTAATAAAATCAAAGAAATTATCAGTGAAAACAATATGTCACTATATGCTTTTCTCGAAATTGTATAGAGCCCATAAATATTAAATAATAAAATCGTTGATAGCGTAATAACTGGTATTAATTGGTAATAAGGCATAAAATTTATCATTGGTGGTTGTAAGCTAAACCTTAATATATATGCAATTATAAAACCTATATGTACTAATAACAGGTCAACTATAAAAACAAAAAACTTGCTTAACTTGAAAAATTTATTTATATGTATTCTCAAATAATCACCTCCCCATAATTTTACAGCCAGTTTAATTCTATCTTTTTTGTAATCTTATATAGTAAAAACCTGAATACTTTTATGAACAATATATCCATTTGTTTCATAAAACTTTCCGCTAACTAAAAATCATTATAAAATCTGCATTTATAACTTATTGATATATTCGACATACAACTATATTTTCCTTCTATTATATATGAAATAGTTATTTATAATTTTCAAAATGTCTACACTAATGATATACATTTACCATATGATATACATTTGCCATCACTAAACCAACACAATTTATTATCTTTGTCCAATTTTATAAATAACCCATATTTATAATTTAAGCCATAATCTTTATCTGTATATATTATCAGCTTAAGTCTATCATAATTATCGTCTTTATTATCTGATTTCTTTACTTCTATTGCTAATAAATTTTGATCATTTCTGCCACGTTTATGTAAAATAATATCAGGTTTTGCTAGCTTATCATTATTTTTTTCTTTTAAAATATTATCTATTTTGTATCCTAAAATTCCTTTATATTTCTCATATAAATTTCTATTTAATCTTTTTGCAATGTCTCCGATTCTGTTGTATTCACAATCCACATCATAATAAAAAAATATATCTTCTAAATATCTTGCAAGTTTATGCGTTATTGAAAGTTCATTAACATCATGCTCTAATAAATACCTATCATTATAGTACAGCCTATCTAAAGCATTATTTACTAATATCTCAATTTCTTCAATATCATAATTTTTACACATAATATTTTTTATAAATCTCATCCATCTCCTTTAAAACTTTGTCAATAGAGTAATCTTGAATAATTTTCCTCCCCTCATCTCCCATCTTCTTTCTTAAATCTTCATTTTCACTCAAATTTTGCAAAGCATCAACAGTTGCATTTACATCATCTAAAGGCACTAAATAGCCATTTACTCCATCTCTCACTAAATCTCTATTTCCTCTTACGTCTGTTGCTACAACTGGTTTCCCTGCAGCCATTGCTTCCATTATACATCTCGGTAAGCCTTCTCTCATACTAGTCAAGGCAAATATGTCCGAAATATTTAATAAATCTGGTATATCATGTCTAAAACCTAATAATTTAACTTTGCCGCTTAACCCATTCTCCTTTACATACTTTTTTAAGTAACACTCATATTCACCTATCCCTACAATTAAATAATATACATTGTCAAGACTCTTTAATTTTATCAATGAATCTAATATCTGTTTATGATTTTTATTTGCATTTAATTCTGCAACAGTTAATATTACAATATCTTTCTCATCAAAACCAAAAGCTTTTCTCGTTTGTTTTCGTTTATTTTCATCACTCATATTATATTTATCAATATCCAGTCCAACACCATGTACATAAAATACTGCGTTATTTTTTCTCAGCTTAAATCTCTTTGCCGCATTATAATCTTCATCATTCATTGTTATAAGACCATCAGTCCAATGAGCAGCTAAACGCTCCATGGTATAATAAACAAGCCAGTTCTTTATTGATGCTCCTTTATAGAAATGAAAACCGTGAGCAGTATATATCACAGGTTTTGTCCCTGTTATTTTTGCAGCTAAACGTCCTAAAAAAGCACCAACAGGTGTATGAACATGAACTAGAGAATATTTATCTTCTCTCATTATCTTTATTAACTGATTAAGTGCTTTTAAATTAGAAAATGAATATGGGGATCTTTCAAAATCAATATCATAACATACAATTCCTAATTTTTTCAGTTCATCTTGTCTATTTCCCAATTTCGTCGCAACATGAACTTCACATCCTTTATTTTGAAAATACTGTATAAAAGGAATATGAAAATTTAATATATGTGATTCAACTGTTGCTATAAATAAAATTTTGTCTTTCAATAGTATCATCACCACCAAATATATAAGATTACTATAGATGAGAAAAATCGATAACAAATATTGCCATTAAATAGATACACTACACCTATGATAACCGTAGCTGTTCTAAAATTTCATCGATAGACACATTGCTATTAGCTTGTTCATATATCCATTGAATACGCTGCCTTTGTACCTCTTTGCGAACCATTTTTATTCCTTGCCCAAATTTGCACTATTAGTCGTACAATACACGTATGTCAATGATATAAGCCATAATAATCTGTCTATTGATTTTGTTGAGCGTACTTGATATGTATTTAGTCCAAGATTATTTTTTGTCTGCCTAAAGAATATTTCTATAGGCCATCTATGATTGTAATAATTTAGAATAGTCTCGGTATCTAATTCAGTATCAGTGCAGATAAATGCATGTAGAGCATTTTCATTTTTAAAAGCTTTCTCATGCCAGCACAATACTACTACAGCATTATCTATGCCATTTAAGGCTCCTTCTAACGATATGCCCAGTATCTAGAACCATTTACTGTAACGAGACGAACTTCGTTCTTTTCAATATATTAGGCAACGTCTTTTATCTGTATTCTGATGCCTTGTGGATAGATAATTCTGTTAGTTCTTAGTGCTCCTATGAGATGGTACCCTCTTTCAAAATGTGATTCTATTACTTTTTTGTTTATGTACCATGAATCAGATAAACCATATAGTGCAACAACATATTAATACCATAGAAGTGAGTCTTTATCTCTATTTTTTATTAAATTTTTTCATGTAAGTTTATTATAGTAGTTTATGCCAGTAATTTTTTTTATCTATAGTAATAAAATTATATTTTTAAACTCATATATAGTTTTCTCAGATTTTTTACATATGTTTCAATTGAAAATCTATTTATAGCATCATTATATGCATTTTCCCCTAAATACGCCGCATATTTTTTATTATTTAATAATTTCTCAATAGCATTAGCTAACTCTAACTCATTCCCTGGCTCCACTAGTATTCCTGTTTTACCATTTTTTATAATTTCCGGTATACCACCTACATTAGATGCTATAATAGGCTTCCCTTTTGACATAGCCTCAACTATTACAAGCCCAAATCCTTCCCACCTTGAAGGTAATACAAACACTTTTGATTTTTCTAATATTGTTTCAATATCTTCTCTGAAACCTAGAAATTCCACTTTATTCTTTAATCCTAACTTATTTCTCAAATTAATCAAATCATTTTTTAGCTTTCCATCACCAACGATTACAGCTTTATCAAACTTATTCATTATATGTCTTAATGCCATCAACAATATATCAGCACCTTTCACATTACTCCTTAATGAACCCACAAATAAAATATCATATTCAAAATTCTTTTCAATAAAACTTATTTCACCTCTTTTTTCTAAAATTCCATTATATATTACAACAGATCTTTCATTTAATGACGGCAACCATTTAATTAACTCATTTTTTACATTATCACTTACACATATTATTTTTCTATACTTTCTATAAAAAAAATAATCAATTGACTTAAAAATGATATATTTTCTTCTACTATTGTAATTGCTGTGTTCTGTGAAAATGTAATTTATTTTTTTTGTAAAATATGAAGCAATTGAACAAAAATAAAGTGCTGGAAATAAATGAACATGTACTATATCATACTTTTCTTCATTAATAAGTCTAATTAACTTAAAAATAGCACCTATATCATATTTATGTTTTAATCTTAAATTGTATATTGTAATCCCATTTCTGAATAATCTATCATATAAAAAGGTGTCAGAATCGTATAAAATACACAAATCATTTATATCTGTTTTTATATTATTTTTTGCATAAATTAAATAATTTGTAATTAATGTTTCTGCACCACCTATATTTAAACTGTTAATAATGTGTAAAATTTTCATCATATCAACCTCGCAACAATTATCTAAATATCTTGTATAAAAATACAATAACATTAAGAGGAAAATAAGAAATAATTAGCAATAAAATCGACACCATAAAATACTTTTTATTTTTAATATTAATTAAAATATATCTCCTTGCTTTCTGCCTATTATTTGATAGTAAGAAATAAATTGATGCTGCAAAATACCTTTTATGTAATTCATCAACATTATATTTTTTATATAAATCGCCAAAATAGTTGATGTATTGTTCTTGCAATAAGGCATGTTCACTCGCAAACTTTATTTGACTTTCTTTCCTTGTTAATCTAATTGGAGCATCATCATGCAATAGACAAACAACATTCGACCATGTTGGTATTCCGTATTTATATGCTATTTTATACCACAAAAAGGATTCTCCGCCAACTATAGTATCTGGATATTTTAGATTTTCTGATAATATCATTTTTTTGTTAAATATGGGTGTAAAATCACCTTTTATTACATTATTAACATAATCAGAAAAATTTAATATCATAAAATCTTTCAGTATAAATCCATTCGAACAAGCGAAATTATATACCGGATATTTGTCGAGATTATTTATACTATTTAGTTTATCATAAATTATATTTAAAGCACCATTCACTAATTCATCATCATCGTCTAACATTAAAACCCAATTATAACTTGAGTTTACTAATCCTCTATTTCTCGCATATCCTGGCCCCCTATTTTCTTTATTGCATAAATATTTGATATCAGAATAATATTTTTCAATCATGTCTCTAGTATCATCTTCAGAATTATTATCAATAATTATAATCTCAATCTTTCCATTGTTATATGTTTGATTCAATATTGAATTAATTGCACGTTTTAACAAATTAGATCTGTTATACGTCGGAATAACTATTGAAAAATCAATTTGTTTATTCATGATATTCACCTTTATATTTCTTAATTTTTCTCATAAGAACATCATACGAAAATACAGGAATCATTAATGGTGAGTTTAATTTTTAATATTCTTTATATTGTTATATCATACCCATTTATACCTCCCAAGATGATATCTATATAATAAAAAAGCTTTAAAAAATAAAATTATTTCAATGCTTAAAAATATTTTCTTTAATGTTTGATAAACTTTTTTGCTATTATTTAATTCCTAATTTGTACATAATATTAAATACTACTGCTATCGCAGATATTAATGCTTTTTGAAGACTTATCATATATTTCTTTCCAATAATAATTTATAAAAATTGTGTACGGGACAAAAAAAGTAATCCATTCTGATGGTTCCACACTCATTGGATGAAAAAGGCCTAATAAATCATATAAAAACAATGAAAATATACTATTATAAATTAACCCTCGATATCTAAAATCCTTGATATATCTTATTTTATTTATAACTTTTGGTAAAATCAAAAGCCATGAAAAGTACAATAAAATCAATGAAATAAAACCTAAAATACCCATATCAGCCCATGATTGTAAATAAGTATTATGTATTACTGTACCTTTAACATTAGTCACACCAAAACCATTACCAATTATTGGAGAACTTGTTATATGATTTATTGCTTTCTGTATCATTTGATATCGCACTGGATCTGAATGTATTGTACCACTTATTAATCCATAATTATATATTTTATTTAAAAACATATCGATTCTATCTAATCCTGGTATCAAATTTTCATTAATAATAGCAATTAATAATATTATAAAAATAGTATTTAAAATAATATAATAATTCAACTTTTTTATATTTATACTACGAAATTTAACATTCTCAGACAAATAAATCATAATTATATATAATGTTGCAAATATTAATCCTATAAATCCTGATCTTGAACCATCAAAAAATATAAGCCCACACGCTGTAATTAATAATATCAAATAATTGACAGAAAATTTATTCAGTATAATATATAATACATACGGTAATATAAATATACCCGGTTTATATAACGAACCCGGCATATTAAAAATTGTTCCATACCTTAGATATGCAGCTTCCCAAGCTACAGATTTTAAAAATAACTTTCCAACTATTATTAAACCAAAATTGACAATTGAAGACAAAATAAAAGCATCAAACGATATTTTCTCGTAATTGTCATCTAAATTAAGTATTGGAAAAATTACGAAAAACAATAAAATTAATTTTATACTTTGAAAAATATTATTAATTTGAATACTACTATTAAAACTAGATAACAACATTGAAATAATTAACAAATTAGATGGTAAAAGAATTATATAATATTTCTTAAAGCTTATTTTTAATTTTTTAATATTAAACATGATAACTGGTACAAACAAAACAAAAGTAAAAAACCAATCAATATAAGGATTTACTGTAACTTTTAAGTCTGCCTGTAACATCAAAAAAACCCATAAAAAATATAAGATATTTACCAATTTATTCATAATTATTTTTCCTCCAGATTTTCATCCACCCAATTATCCTAAATTATGATTTCGTATAATTCTTTTAATATTTTTGTAAAAAAATAAAAGGCTTAATCACCTTTTTATCAATCTAATTATCATTAAAGTATTTATCTAGGTCTTCTATCTTATTTATATCAAATATATTCTCACCTATCTTTTCTAATTTATCTACATTTAATTCATACATCCTTTTTACATAAAATTCTGGTATTTTGTTAAATCTTTTTTTCAATTGTTTTATTATTAATTCAGCTTTACCTTCAGCCTTGCCTTCAGCTTTACCTTCTTGTATTAACATTTCGGCTATCTTAGTCATTTTTATCGCTCCTTTCAACTTATTTTTATATTCCTCTGTCAGAAATTTATCGCTTATTCCTATCAATGCACCAATTATATATGTCTTTTCATCTTCATCTTCTATCTTTTTCGCAAGTTCTACCGCATCTATTGCCATCTCATCACTGCTTTTTTTGCTTCCCATCAGCGGCAAAAATATTAAATTTAGCTTATCTATATCTGTCAATCGTAGTTTTTTGTCAATTTTTTCGTTCAATTCTTCATATATTTTGTCACCATCATATTTTGCTAAAAATACTTGTTCTACATTATATATTATTGATCCAATGTCTAATCTACTAATCGCTTCTTCTATTTTACCAGAATATATTACAACAGTTCTTATTGTTTTCTCATATTTACTATAAAGCCTTGTGTCATACTGCAAAAATCTTTTTATATCGGCTTTTTTGTTTGTCGTTTGAAATTCCATATGCAGCAATGAGTCATCTTCCAATAGAAATATAAAATCCAGTCTATCTTCTTTGACTTCAATTGACGGCAAGTTCGCTGGTATAACTGTTACTATTTTAGGTACATTTATCCCATAAAACTTAAGCGATTTATCTTTAAATTCCCATGCCATTGATTTTAATATTATATCGTTATTCTGATAAGATATGTCTAAATTATTATCCTTCACCCTTTTTCTCCTCTTATCAATAATATTAATTTACAATGTATTTCTCTATATCTTCTATCTTATTAATTTCAAATATGTTGTCTGCTAATTGAAGCAATGTTTTTTCATCCGCATTTTCGATTAACCTTAAATACTTTTCAGGTATATCATTAAATTTTTTCTTCAACAATCTTATAACGAGATTTTCTATACCTTTTTCTATACCTTTTTCCATGCCCTCTTCCATACTCTTTTTTAATTCTTCTTCAGTATATATTTTGAAATTTGCTTCCTTTAAGTTGTTTATTACATATCTCCTTTGTTCTTCACTTAATCTGTCTGCATACATCTTAATCACCTCCGAAACTATGCCTGGATCTATTCTAAATGCCGCTTCAATTAATCTTATTTTATTGTCGTATTCTTTTGCTTCATTTATACTGGAGAACACTTTTTCTATTGCATTTCTAAAGTACATGTTATTTGATAAAACCATCAATGGATAATTTTCCTCTACATTATCTAACTCAGACAATACTATTATTTGTACCGGTATCCATTCATTATCTATATAATAAATGCCATTATCAAAATTGTCTAATTTGATTTTATGCTCTGCTAAAAACGATATGAGTTTTTTCGGAAGATTGCTACATACAAATGTCAATGTTAATTCATCTATCTTTATGTCATCAACTTCTTTTCGTGATTTATCGTAAGCATTCATTATTGATTTATATAGATATACATAACCTAAACCTTTGAAATAATCATCTATTGATATATAATCATCTGGAGATTTGTACTCTAGTATATTGTATCTTTTAAATATTTGTCCTACTCTCTTGTTTATTTTTCCATCTTTTTCTTTTTTTATTATTATGACATCTATTCTTAAAGGCTCTTTTGATAAATATTCTTCTTGTTTTATTTCAACTTTTTCATCTTTTAGCTCTTCTCTTATGGCTGTTACAAAATCACTGTGCCAATCATTCATTTTATTTCTCCTTAAATTATATCACATTTTCCTTAAAATAGACATAGCTTCGCCATACGGACACCAGTGAATGAAATTCACCGCCTCCGCTTACAAAGCTTCTATGATCACCAGTAATATTTATGAGTGCCGAAACATCAGCATAAATGTTACTGGATATTATTACTACTCTTAAATTTATTCGACATAAATTTTGAAAATCCTTCTTTTAAAAACAATTTTTTGACTCATCATCACTAATAGTTGATTTATATTTTCTCTCAAAAGCTAATCTTATTTTTTGATCCAACTTTTAACTCGCAATCAAAAAGGGTATCGACTTTTTCTTCGATACCCTCGAATACGCTATTTTACTGGTGCGCCCGACAGGATTCGAACCCGTGGCCTTTTGATTCGTAGTTCCTTATAAGCCATTTTTATTGAATATTGTCTATTCGTGAAGCCTCCCCATCTAAACACAAAGTGTTATAGATGGTGCTTCTTACTGCATTAACAGTAGAACTACCTATCTTTTGCCTGATATTGCGACCTCTCCTTTTCAGAAAGAGGATTTAATATTTCTCTTATGAAATACCTTGCACCTATATTGTACAATGCATTTAAATCCGCATGATATTTCTTGCCTGTTGTGAACTCACATATATCTTTTTTGTTACTCCTTATCACTTTTCCTATACCAACAAATGCTAATGCTGATGAGTTTTTAGGATTGATCCATGATACTCTTATTCCATAGCTGTGTGCTATGTCACATACTTTTTCATGTATTTTTTGTTTTGCCCAGTATTGCAGTTTTATTCTCATTTTTCGTACATAATTGCCTTTTGAGTTTAATTTTCCTAAATACTCAAACACTATTACGTCGGCTTTATATTTTTTGCAAATTCTATTATTTGATGGACTGTATCATCAATAATCTGATTTTTGATGTTGTTTATTTTTCTCCATAGGTTAGGCTTTCTGCCTATGCCTGATATCCTTTGTGCTTTTGCTAATTTATTAATTTTATGAAACAGACGGTTTTTTTCTATAGACTGGTTTATAAATAATCTTCTTAAACTTCGCACATAAATAATTGTTCTGTTCCCTGAAAACTTAATACTTTGCCAGAAAAAAGTAATAGTAATTCACGCAATTATACACACTTCGAAAGTCTTTCCTTAAGTTCTTTGGGAAGATCGACGGTTCTTTAGGACGGTTCTCTAGTGCGAGCATCATATATCTGGTAAATATGATTGCTGTATGTACTGTCATCGCATCATAAGATAATGAAGACTTCCGCTTGCTTCAAAAAGCCTTAGAAGTTCTTCAACGGTCATATCAAAACCTCCTAATCAAAGCTTTCTATCAAAATAATATTATTGCTATATGATGCAAAATTAGCCACTTCACTGGTGAAACCACTTTTTGAAAATAAAATATAGTACTTATTCGGATAGTCAAATAATGCACTTTTTTCTATTAAGTCATTTAAAACAGCCATGTCTATCTTTTGATTTTGCCATTTACACTCTCCAAATATTATATTATCATTATTGATAGCAACAATATCAATCTCTTCTTCACGTTTTTTATACGGATTGTTTCCCCACCATTTACCTATTTCTTCAAAAATAAATGGAAGCTTCTTATTCTTATTTAAAATTTTAAGATAATCAGTACATATTTCTTCGTACACTAATCCCAAAAAATCATTCATTGACGGCTTAATTTTACTTTCAATGACTTCATCAAGCAGTCCTTGCTCTATAAACGCCTTATTGTTAAAAATAAACCTGTACCAGAATCTAAAGAAATTATCTTTGATCTTATATATGCTTTTTCTGCTTTTAGCTTTTAGTTCTACAGGGGTAATTCTTTCGAGTATTTTTAGATCTATCAATGTAGAAATATATTTAGAGCACTTATCAGTATCAACGCTTACTTTTGTAGATATTTCATTTAATTTGCTGCTTCCTGTGGCTATTGCTTCTATTATTGAGTTGTACAAAGCAGGTTCTCTTACCTCTTGCCTTAGTAATAATTTTGGTTCTTCGTAAAGATATGATGATTTATCCAATATTTTCGTCTTAATATTTTCATATACATTATATTTATCATCGAAAATACTTAAATATTGAGGAATACCACCTAAAACACCGTACGCTATAACTTGTTCTTCGAAGCTGTAGTTTGGAAAAAACTTTCTGCTGTCAAAAAAGTCAAATGGTTCGACTATTAATTGCGACGTTCTTCTCCCGTATAATGGGCTTTTATAGCTTAATACTTCTTTTTCAATAAAGCTCATAGAAGATCCACAGATGATCAAGAAAAGTTTTGTATCTTTTAAATAGTGATCAATTAAATTTTGAAGTATCGAAGGAATACTTTTATTTGAATTAACGATATAAGGAAATTCATCTATCACAAGGACTAATCGCTCATTTTTAGCTTTCTGGCCTAAAAACAAAAAAGCTTTTTCCCAGGATTCAAACCTGCTTACCATTTCATTCAGTCCAAAATATGAAAGTATTTTATCTGAGAAAGATTCAAGAGCAATTTTATCATTGTACTCTTCAGCAACAAAAAATATTGATGGTTTATCTTTACAAAATTCAGTCAGCAATGTAGTTTTCCCAACACGCCTTCTGCCATACATAACTATAAAATGAAATTTATCTTCATTGTAAAGTTTGTTTAAAGTATTAAGTTCATATTCTCTGCCAATAAACATAATTACACCTCAATGATTAACTTATAAGTTAGTAACTTTAAAGTTAGTAATTATAAAGTTAATAATACTATATCACATTAATATAAAAATTCCAATATTTTTCTAATCTAATTTGACTATTTTTTAATAAAAAAAGCCTTGTTCTCAAGGCTTTTACTAATTTCAATGTCTATTAAACCGTCAAAGACCCGGCTAAAACCTCACTGCCTAATGCAACAACTTTATATGATAATTCTATATAATTCTCCAAATTCTTTCTTGCATTAAAAATTTTCTAAATTCAATAATTTATATTGACAATATGGTAAATTTATGTTACTTTAATAGTAACCTATTTTGGTTTTAGTTTATTTGTAGGTAGTCTCAAATTATTTGAGTTATAAAAATTTTCGTTTTTGTTTACAGGGGAAAATAGGTAGAACCAATATTGGGAGGTAAGAAAAATGCAGATTGGCGACAAAAAAAGTTTAAGGATAACGGGAACTGCAAAAAAAGAACAAAATATTCTTCTTGATGAAATTAATTATTCATTAACAAAATTCATTTACGAGACTCTTGCAAGCAATTCGCCGGAGTTTTCGCGGGAACTTCATGAAGTTGGTTTTAAAAAAAGCAAAAAAAGTTTTAAAGGAGTATGTTTTTCCCGCCCGTATTTTTCTGATTTTACCTTAAAAGAAAACGGTATTATCTCAGTTGGTAAGTTTGTAACGATTAAGGTAAGGTCACTTGTTAAAGGATTTTTGGATAATTTTATTCTTGGTTTGTATAAAAATGAAAAAATAAAAATCGGCGAAGCGGAATTTAACTTTGAAGAAGTAAAAATCTTACCGGAACTGCGATTTAAAACCGAAGAAATGTTTTATCTTGATACACCGTTAGTTTTAAGTGTTAAAGATCATTCGACCGGAAAGGCAAAATACCTGCGCTATCTTGATGATCGAGAGAAATTCAAAGAAGCATTAAAACAAAATTTAAAGGAAAAGTACAGTGCCTTTTATGGGAATGAAATTGATTTAAATGATTTTGATTTTAGCTTTGATGAAAGTTATATGGCTACTGCCGCAAAACATTCAAAACTTATTACCTACTGTGATCAGCGGATTTACGGAGAATTAGCTCCATTTACAATTAAAGCTCCAATTGAAGTTATAGAAATGGTCTATTACTCAGGAATCGGAGAAAAAAATATGATGGGCTTTGGCTTTATTAGTAAAAAATTAAAAATAAAAGGGGGAAGGGTATAAGTGTCTATTGATTACAGTGGTGTTTATTTGGTAGATGTTGGTATAGCTTATTTTAAATCATGGCTTAAAGCGCAAAACGGTGGAACAATTACAACTATTACAGGAAATGATGTAAGAACATTTGCTAATCAAATAAGAGGCCATTATATAAACAATCCTGATGATTGGAAAACTTTGCAAAAAGAATTGCTATTTATTATTACGAGAAACCCGATTCGTTATAAGTCTGCGGAAAATTTATTCAAAATCAAAAACAGAGACTTGATAATTGATTTAAGCGAAGAGTATGCCAAACTGCTTGACGGGAATGCAAGTGAAGAAAGTAATGGCACCAAATGCAGTTTATGTGGGCAACATGAAGGAGCATATCCATTGGATCGAACATTTATGCCGTATTACGTCAGCGGTACAAACTGGAATGCCAAATTTTTTCATAAAAAAGAGTTTCTCGGGTGTACAAGATGTACATTTTTCTTAACAGTAATGCCGTTCGGATTATTTAAAACCGTTATGGATGAAAACAACAAAACAACAGGCTATGCTGCTTTTCATACTGATGATGAGGAAATTTATGAAAGTATAATAGATATAGTTTATACTGAAAACAATAATTTAATAAAGTTTAAAAATGAAAATGATTTGTATAAGGTCGTTTATAAAGCATTATCAGAATACTCTCAGAACAACCAAAGTAACCGGTACAGAACAAGTGTTGATATCTACATTTTTAACAATGATAACCGCGATGTAGGAAATGATTTAAAAATTATAAGACTTCCGGACAGAAATATCGGTTTTATATTAGAGGTGGCAAGAGACATAAAATTCAAAAAAGATATTTCAAAAATTAACACGCTGGAATACGGCTACTTTCCAGCGTATAGAATCTTTTTAAGCGATATAAATTTTCTGCTTGGCAAGAAAACTCTCAAAACTTTTGGAGTATGGCTTTTTAAAAACTTTTCGTTAGATTTTATTAAACTTTATTTCAAGGAGGTACTGGGTATGCCAGAAAATATTATTGACTATGGTTTTAAGTTAGCTGAAAGGTTGACGGAATTTTACAAAAAATCAAATGCCAATTTCAGAAAGATTAAATATCTAGAAAACGCTGACAGCCGTCATGAATTTGCCAGAGAAATAGTGGATATTTACAGAAGAACCGTTACAGAAGGCTGGAAACTGACAAAAAACCATGGACCCGGTGAAGTGGAAAAAATACTTGCGGAATTAAAAAAGCCTTTCGACAGCGCGAAAGAATTTTTTGATGTAATTATGAACGAGTCATACGATTGGCGGATGTTAAAGTTAATTGTTATAGCAAGGATATATGAGTTGCTGACGAATGAAAAGTTCGTCTCTAATATTGATGATTTAGATGGTGAAATTGATAATGATTTGGAATATGAAAGTGCCGATGACAGTGTATTCTAAATAAATATTTAAACAGAATGATTAAAAGGCTTCAAGGAAACTTAAATTTTAAGATGTGAAACAAATTTATTGTCTGCAAAAATAATCATACGAGGAGGAATATCTTATGAATTTTGCACAAGGGATTTTTATGTTTAATGTAGACGCCGGAGCTTTAAATAACCTGAAAAATGACAAAAAGGGAGATGGAACCACTATTACCAGAACAAAGAAAATTGTGACATATGATGCAAACGGTCACCGCAAAACCTATGTTTTAGTATCTGCACAGTCTTACAATCACTTTATTCAGGCAACGCATATGGATAAATTTAAAGCAAAATACTCTATAAAAACAAAAGAAGGCAAAAAAGTTAATTACGAAGTTGATCCTGTAAAATATGTTGATCAAGACTTAAGAGGTTATATGGAAACCGATCAAGGTTTATCAAGGATAGCACCATTTAAATTTTCGCACCTGATATCGGTAAACGGCGTTGAAATTTTAGAATCATTCAACACCACCAGCACTGAAGGTGACAATATGATTTACCAGTACGAAATCTATAAAACCCATTTTAAAGGGAAATTTAACATTGATTTAGACACTGTCGGCAGATTTGAAGCACGTAACAAAAGCGGTTACCAAAATATCAACGATGATTTAATTAAAAAATATGATGAAGAAGAAGAGTATAAAGAAATTATTCATAAGGTTGACAAAGAAAATAAGGTGGTTGTTTTAACTGCCAAAGAAAGGGCAAAAAGAATAAGCGAATATTTAAAATCTCTGAACTATATTCAGGGTGGTGCTAAACTGACAAATAACTTTGAAAATATTGCACCGCAGTTCATTATTCTTGTTATTGTTGAGAGCGGTAATAATATTCTGGCTAATGTAATACATGAATCTGGTGAATATGGCAGCGGATTTAAGGTTAATTTTGAGGTATTGAAAAAAATGCTTTCAGCCTATAAAGATGATTTAAAGTCAAAAGTTTATATCGGGAGAAATGAAGGATATCTTGACAGTCTGCAAACAGAAATTGACAGATTTATTAAGGAAATGAGCGAGGAAAAAATAGAAGTTGTAAATGACATTGTAAAAAATGTAATTGACAAATTTGAAGAAGAAATATGTGCCTTTTACTGCCACGCTGATAGTAATTAGCAGCTTTTTTAAGATATGTACGAATATGTCCGTACATATCTTAGGATTATTAAAAAAGGAGTGAAAAAATGAAGGTTGAAAAAGCCGTAAAAATCAAAATTACCGGTTGGACAGCAACTTTTACAAATATATTTTTTAAGACGGGGAAAATTTTAGCATACGAAATGCCGCCTCTTTCTTCATTAATAGGACTGCTTTCGGCAGCTAAAGGGGAAGTTATAAAAGATGTTGATTTTAAAATCGGTTATGAATTTACTTATAGAGCAAAATCATGGGATGCAGAAACTTACTATAAAGCAACGAAGAGAAAAGATGCTAAAGGCGAATCATCTGTATGGTTTAAGAATTTTTTATATGATGTGGAATTAAATTTGTATTTAACCGATTTAAGTTTTACCGACTATTTCAAAAAACCCCGCTACACTATATTGTTGGGGCAAAGCCACGATCTTGCCACAGTAGAAGAGATTAAAGAAGTTGATCTTATAAAAACAGGGAAAGGAACCATAAACAATACGGCAGTTTCCGTTAGCACAAAAGGGGTTTCGGGAGTACCGATTATTATGCCGGTGAAAATAGATTTGGATACAAGAGAGATTTTAAACCAAAAACCGTTTATTATTATTAAACGGCCTGTAAGTATTGAAAATGATAATATTTATATGGTAAAAGGAGAAAACAAGGATGTGTATCTCTATTCCCCGGAGTTCATCAACGCTTGCTAATTATTCTTGTTTAAATGATGTTCTTGCAAAAGATGACGGAGAAACGCTTATTGAACATACAAAAAAGGTTGTTAAAGTTCTAATAGAACTGAAAAATCTTTTTGAGAATGCGGGAAGTTACTTTGGTGATGATCTTCTTTTTGAAAAAGTATATATTGCTGGGTTGCTTCACGATTTAGGGAAAATAATGCCCAGCTTTCAAATTGCAGTTCAGAATAAATCGCACTGGGATTTAAGGCACGAAGTTGCTTCACTTTTCTTGATTGGTGATATATATATTAACGGGAAAAAACTTGACGAGAATGAAATCATTGATATTTATACAATTATAGTAACACACCACAAATCTTTAAAAGATTTAAAAGAAAAATGGATTGGATATATTGAAAAATCGTTTATTGAAGTAACAAAAGGAAAAATCGAAGAAGGAATAGTTGAGCTTGCTAAATTGCTTGAAGCAGATCGTTTGTCTGCAAGAAGGATATACCATGATATATTTTTAGAGTATGTAGATTATGTCAAAAAAACTTATAACGGCCTTACAGGTAATATTTTGGATTTGGATATTATAAAAAATTACAGCGAGAGCCGGTTTTTTCAAAGATTTGACAGGATATATGATATAGTGCAGGATTCGAAAAGAAAGCAAAAATTAATTTTTATGATAGGGCTGATGAAATCTGCCGATCATCTTGCGTCTTCCGGACAAACAGAAATAGTCAAAATAAAGATTGATTTTAAGATATTTGAAAAAGGAATAAGATTATATTCTACCCAAGAAAAGGCTTCAAAAATAAAGGACGATGTTTTACTAATTGCACCGACAGGTTCAGGTAAAACTGAAGCGGCATTATCCTGGGCGAAAAATAATATGAAAGACAGTGACAATGACCGAATATTTTATCTGCTACCTAATATAGCAAGTATAAACAAAATGGTAGAGAGATTACAAAACATCTTCGGTAAAGACAAGGTCGTGCCAGTTCACAGTAAGACTGCATTTAAAATATACGAAAACTTTATTGAAGAAAAAACTTTTGAAGAGTTATCGGAAGAAGAAAAGCGCAAAATAAATAAAAATGTTTCTCAGCAAAAAAGTTTGATAAAGAAAATTCATTTTCCGGTGAAAGTAGCCACTATTTACCAGTTGTTGAAAAATGCTTATTATATAGGCGATTATGAAATCAACTTTGCCGAATTATACAATGCAAGAGTTATAGTTGACGAAATTCATGCTTACGAAAAAGAAGCTGTGTGTAAATTAATTATTTTTTTGAAGTTTTTGAAAGAGAACTTTAACACCAAAATTATGATAATGTCGGCAACCATACCAACGAGTCTGCAGGAGTTTATAATTAAAAAATTGGGTATTGAAAATGTATTAAAAATGAAAGATGAAGAACTTGAATCTTTTAACAGACATATTGTTTTCAGGTTGCCTGGGACACTGATGGACTATGTTAATGAAATAGCATGTAAAGTAAGAAACGGGAAAAAAATTCTGGTGGTTGCTAATACCGTTGAAACAGCTCAAAATCTATACAAGATTTTAAAGGACAAACTATCTGACAATTGCATTAAAGAAGAAGGTATTAAACTTTTACACAGCCATTTCACTTTAAAAGACAGGGATAAAATAGAAGAAAAGGTTGGAGATTATAAATTGCTTGTGGCTACACAGATAGTAGAAGTTTCTTTAAATATCAGTTATGATGAGCTATATACCGAACCAGCACCGCTGGACGCTTTGCTGCAAAGGTTTGGACGCATAAACCGCTTTAGAGAAAAAAGGGAGCTTGCACCCGTATTTATTGTTGAAAAAGATATTAATGAAAAAGGTTATCCTTATAGGGATAGAGAAGTAGTGGAAAAAACTTTAGAATTATTTAAAGAATCACCGGTTAAACTTGAAGAAAAAGCAATTCAAAAAATGCTTGATGAAGTATACAGTAGTTATGATTATGAAGTGTTTTTAGATCCGAGGCTACATAACTACTTAAATGAATTGCTTACCGAAAAATATGACAATAAAGACTTAAGAAAACAGTTTTATGAAGAGTTTGACGGCATAACGGTATATCCTTTTGCTTTCAAGGATAAAGTGATAGAATCAATAGATAGCAGGGATTTTTATGAGTTGGAACTTTATAAAATTTCGTTAAACCTGGGAACTGTACTGGGATTAATGAAAAAAAGATTAATAGAACAGGAAAAAATAAATGGTATTCCGATAAATTTTGTAAAGTGCTATTATGACAGTGAGATTGGTTTGGACAAAAACAGGCCACTGGAAATCAAAAAGTAATAGAAAAAGATTTTATATAGCACATATACATTGTGAATCGTCTAACAAGATGGATTTTTACATTGTCAGAGGTCGACGACGATTTTGAGGTTTTTGTATCCTGAAAGCCTTAAAAAATAAGGCTTTCAGGATGGGGTTTAGGTAGAACCATTGTGGGTTATAAACTCACCAGTAGAGCCGAAACCGGAGAAACCGAAAAAGGTTTAGGTAGAACCATTGTGGGTTATAAACTTAGTAAGGCGTGAAAACAATATAGATTTAGGCTCAAGTTTAGGTAGAACCATTGTGGGTTATAAACTAATGTTTGAGCGTCACTCTCGCCTTCTACAAGTATGTTTAGGTAGAACCATTGTGGATTATAAACGAAGTATTCGCTGGAGGATTTGAACTCGTCCCCGGTTTAGGTAGAACCATTGTGGGTTATAAACTTGAAATAAACACTCATAGATTTTCACCGCCTTTAAGTTTAGGTAGAACCATTGTGGGTTATTATAATAATACCAGAAAACTAGACAGACAAAAAGTCAAAAATAAGTTAGAATATAGTTATGAATAAGAAAGGTATGCATCTTACGACACATACCCTCGAATACGCTATTTTACTGGTGCGCCCGACAGGATTCGAACCCGTGGCCTTTTGATTCGTAGTCAAACGCTCTATCCAGCTGAGCTACGGGCGCACACTTACATACTTTATGATACCACAATTTATTTTAATTTGCAAATCTCTGCCGAATTTCGTTTGCTTAAAAAGGGCTATAGATTTTTATCTATAACCCCTTACTTTATTACTGCATTCCTGTTTGTGTTGTATTCTGCTGATTTGCTTGCTGATTTAAGAAATTGGCCTGTGCTTGCTGAGCTTGTTGAGCTTGTAATTGTGGTGTCAATTGTTGCAATTGCTGATTTGACGAATCTAATATTTTGCTCATCTGAGCAAATACTTGGTTTGCCTGTATGCTTTGCTGAGCCTGTTGAAGTGCAGCCATAGCCTGTTGTAATGCTTGCTGAACCTGCATGTCTGTCTGCTGCTGTTGTTGTTGCGCTTGAGCTTTTACTTGATTTAATAATTGCTGAAATTGCTGCGGTGTGACATTTATGCCCATACTCTGCAATTGTTGCTGAAATTGCTGCGCTTGCTGTTGCGCCTGTTGCTGTGCCTGCTGTTGTGCTTGCTGTTGTGCTTGATTGTTTTTACCAAATCTTGCACTTAATTCTTCAGACACTTCGCTATTTACTTTTTCGCCTAGGTAATCCTCAAATTCTCTTCTATTCAATGTAAACCCTCCTTTAAAAAATTTCCCCGTTATTTAATATTCCCTTTATGATTAGAATTAGTAAATGAAAATTTTACTATTGAAAATTTTCCAAATTATTTACAATATCTTCGTATATTTTTATCCTATTCATACCGTCTTTCGCGATATATAAATTATTTAAAGCCGTATTTAGATTATTTACCAGTTGTGGCGGCAAATCATACACGTATTCTACTTTCTCAGGAGCACTCTCTTTGTTTAGCTCTATGTTTAAAAGCACGTCTTTTTCGATTACAGCTTTCATAGAGCTGATATCTCTTTCAAGATCTTTCAATTTGTACAATGTTTTTTTCATGCCATCCAGATTGTCTTTTAGAGTTTTTACGTCATTCCTTAATTCATCTACATTAGAGCAAATCATGTTTTCTACTTCTTTTAAACTATCTGATCGATTGTCAGCCTTTCTCAGATAACTTATTAAATATTTTCTGTCGTTATTTTCTTCAAATTGGCTTTCAATGTACTCCTTAATTTCTTTTTCGCTTTTTTCTAATTTCGCCTCAATTTTTGTCGCATCATTTAACAATATTTCGTTGAAGCTCATTAATTTTTCAAATATATGTTCTGTTTCTTTTATCAAATTTTCTATCTTTAATTCTGACTGCAGTATTTCCATTTAACATCACCTACATTTAGTATCTCCATTTTTAATGCAAAAATAAAGTGCACCGCCAAATATTAATTTGCAGTGCACTTTGTATCATCACTTCTTTATGCTATTGTTTAAATCGTTAAGCACGCTTCCAAGCTCATCGAGATTTTTGCCGAAATCTGTCCAATCGCCATTTTTTGAAGCATTCATTGCATTATTATATATGTCATTTGCCTTCTTTATAAGTTCCTGCTGGGTTTCATTCGTCTGCACTTGTGGAACCTGTGGCTGTGCTGGTGTTTGCAAATTAAATAGCTTGTTTAACGCATTTGCAAGTGTATCTTCCATCACTATTTTGTCCTTGTACGCCAGAATGACCCTTTTCACTTCAGGTATTGCATTTTCATTTGATGACTGTATATAGATAGGCTCAACGTAAAGCATAGAATCATCAATCGGCAACGTCAGCAAATTGCCCCTTATGATGCTTGATCCTTTTTGATCCCACAAGCTCATCTCTTTTGAAATATTCGGATCTTGATCGATCATGTTCTCAATCTGCATAGGCCCATACACGACAGTGCTTTTTGGAAACTTATAGACTACCAATTTTCCATAGTTATTGCCATCCATCCTTGCTGCCATCCAAGCCACCATGTTGTCTTTCGTGGCTGGCGTATACGGAATCATCAAAACGTACTCAGCAGTTTTTTCTCCTGGAAGCTTCATTATGACATACTGTGACTCCTCAGGTTCTATTTTCCCTGTAAATTTCTCCTTTGCTATATCCCAAGAGTCTTCTTTGTTGTAAAAAACCTGCGGATCCGACATGTGATAATTTTTATAAACACTTGCTTGTATATCAAACATATACTGAGGATACCTTATATGTGCCTTTAAACCTTGTGGCATCTCGTCTATGTTTTTGAATAGCCCGGGAAATATTCTGCTGTACACCTTTATTATAGGGTCATTTTTATCAGATATATAGTACTTTACATCGCCTGTATAAGCATCAACGACGACTTTAACAGAATTTCTTATGTAATTTATGCCTGTATCCCCATAAGGCTCTGAATACGGATAATTTCCCGAATACGTATATGCATCAATCATCCAATACAGTTTGCCATTATCTACTACTATATATGGATCATCATCGTATATCAAAAACGGAGCTATCCTTTGAACTCTATCCTTTATATTTCTAAAAAGAAGCATCCTGCTATCAGCCGTAATGTCAGTAGATAAAAGTATTTTTATGTTGCCAGTATAAATTGTGTACAAAAGCTTGTTTAGAAACGTCATCGGTATGCCTGATTTGCCAGAGTAAAAATTTTCTTTGTTTGTATCCCCTGCAGGGTAATCAAATTCACCTGTCTTAGTATTTACTATTGCGTATGTGTTTGTAAGCTCCCCAAAGTATATCTCAGGCCTCGTTATCTTTATATTTGTACTGCTAACAGGCGGAATATTTTTTATCACCATGTCTGGCTGTCCTGTAGCTGTTACATCATTTACTGTTGACATCACGACGCCATACCCATGTGTGTACTTAAGGTGCATGTTGATCCAATTTTTCGCTTGGCTTGCCAGATTGTCAAGATTCATCTCCCTTGCAGATATAAAAACTTGCCTGTAGTTTCCATTTATCATATACCTATCGATATCTATATCATTGAATTTATAGTAAAGCCTTATGCTTTGAAGTTGGTTGTATATCTGGCTTACAGGCCTATAATCGTTTATCCTGATGTTGTTTATGGTATCCTGGTTTTCATCTAATACCTTTTTGTCTATATCGCCGCTTAAATCGTAATTTCTCTCTTCAACATTATTTAAGTCAAATGCTTTTTGAGTAAAGTCAATATTGTACTTCAAATAAGTCTTTTCCTTGTCAAGCTCGTTTGGTGCGACGATGAAATTTTGAACAACCATTTGAGATACAGTCGATAAAATCATGATAGCAACGATTATTACAGGTGATGCTATTATATATTTAAGCTTTTGCCTAAACGCGCCAATCATAAATAAAACGCCAGAAATTATTGATGCCAACATTAAAATCCTGTAAAACAAAAGCCTCACATGAACATCCGTATAGCCTGCGCCAAAAACGACGCCGCTTTTAGAGTACAATATTCCATAAGCCTTTAAGTAATAACCTAATGAAAGGACAGCAAAAAATACAAAGCCCAATACAGCAATCTGCCTAAACGCTATCATCAGTATTTCTTTGTTGTAAATAGCTCTAAAAAAACCTCCTCTGTCTGATATCTCATAAAATCTCGTCTTGTCAGACAGGTACATGAGTCCATAGACGATTATAGTGGCGACTATGAGTATCGGTATTATGACAATAAGTAGATCATATACGTCTAAAAGAAATGGCAGTCTAAACATGTAAAGGCTTATGTCTTTATTAAAAATCGGATCTTTTACGCCGAAATTCGCAGAATTTATGTAAAACAAAAAGTCGTTCCACCAATTTGCAGAGATAAATACAGAAATCAAAAAGCTTACAAATATCGATAAGCCTATAACTACACCTCTAAATCTTTTGCGTACACTTTTGATTTCAATGTCCTGGGCAAACTTTGCATAGTCTTTGACCATTCTATTCAGGTAGAAATAAGAAAGGATAAAGATTACTACAAACGATGGCACACCTATAGTAAGCTGTGTCAAAAACTTTTTAAAAAAGACCCCTAAATAATTCAAGCTGTTAAACCACTGTATGTCCACAATAAGGTTTGCAAGACTTGCAAATAAAGCTGCAATTAAAAATATGGATATCAATAAAATGATTATTGCCAAATTCCCTCTTTTCAAACAAATCACCATCCCAAAATGTACTTCTTGACACTATTATAATATATCCAATTTATAAAATGCAAAGCGATTTTTATTGATTAATTTAGGTATATAATGTATATTAGAAATAAATAGAAAATGATAATTAACAAGGATGTGATATATGGATGAAAAGGGCTTTGAAAATTTCCCTTCTTGTCATTTTAGGAATCGCTTTATCTATTGGCACAGGCGTTTTTATGTTTTATAGAAATTTAAACGTTGTAAATACCGAAGAAAATCCCGTCACAACTAACGCTCAAGTTAAAACATCTAAACAAAGTAGCAGTAGTCAGAATAAAAAAAATATACTATTTGTCGGTGATGCCGATGGCCTATCTGACACCATATTTGTGGCAAGCTTTGATGCAAATAAAAAAGAAATCGATATGTTATCGATTCCACGCGATACCTATTATCCAAGGCCAGGCTACAATGCACCAACTGAGAAAAAAATCAACGCGGCGTACTCTGAACAAAAAATAGACGGCTTAAAAGATGCAGTGGAAAATCTGTTAGGGATAAAAATAGACAACTACGTGATTTTAACATACGACGGCTTCAAAGATATCATTGACACCATAGGCGGCGTTGAGGTAAACATACCATTTGACATGAAATACGACGACAACGTAGCAAATCCCCCACTTCACATAAACCTAAAGAAAGGACTTCAGGTATTAGATGGTGAAGAAGCTTTGCAATTTGTGCGTTATAGACATGGTTATGTAGATGGCGATATAGGAAGAATAAATGCCCAGCAAGAATTTTTGAAGTCATTCATCAAAAAAGTCACATCGCCTACAATAATAACGAAAATTCCATCGCTGGCCATAACCCTAAGTAAAAACTTGAAAACAGACTTGACAGCAAAAGACATCACAACATACGCATTAGACTTCGTCAAAAACAAGCCTCAAAACATAAATACTTCTATACTGCCAGGAGAAGGCGGATACATGGGTGATTACAGCTATTATTTTGTAGACCAGCAAAAAGCCATGGAAGTGGCATCAGAAATGTTTGGAAACGGCCTAAGCAATGATTCTGTAAGCACAGTTTCGCAAATAACGTATTCACCTTTAAACAGCACTATTTCTGTTGCAGTCTACAATGGGACAAAAGTGCAAGGACTGGCTGCAAAGTACGCTGAGGAATTGAAAAGTCTTGGCTTTAATGTAATCAAAATTGCCAATGCTGATGCGAAAAATTACGATGAATCATGTGTTTACGCAGATACCAGCATTGATAAGGCCAATAAAGTCGCCGGTGCTTTGTCTATAAAAAATGTATTAAATGGTGAAAATTCAAGCAGTGCAGATGTCACCGTCATAATAGGCAATGATAAAAAATAAAAGAAAGGCGCAATTGCGCCCTTTTTTCAATAAAAAAATAGCCTATGTATGGCGGAGAAGGAGGGACTTGAACCCTCGCGCCGGGTTATCCCCGACCTACAGTCTTAGCAGGACCGCCCCTTCACCAACTTGGGTACTTCTCCACGTTAGCTACAATCTTTTAATATTAAATTGATGGCGGAGAGGGTGGGATTCGAACCCACGGCTCCGTTAAGAGACACTGGTTTTCAAGACCAGCTCCTTAAACCCCTCGGACACCTCTCCAAGCCGGGAACGATATAAAGTATATCATATACCGGCTAAGTTGTCAATATTCACGCATCAATTATTTAATGCTATTTAATCCTTTTACTTCCTTATAACATCGCATCTCATATACGGCCTTAAAGCTTCAGGAACAACTACAGAGCCATCCTTTTGCTGATAGTTCTCAAGTATCGCTGCAAAAGTCCTGCCTACCGCCACACCTGAACCATTTAGAGTATGGACATATTGCGCTTTTCCGCCATCTTTTGGCCTGTACTTGATGTTTGCTCTCCTTGCCTGAAAGTCTTCGCAGTTGCTGCAAGATGATATCTCAACATACCTTCCATAGCTTGGCATCCAAACCTCAAGGTCGTACTTCTTTGCCGCAGTGAAACCAAGGTCTCCAGTGCATATAGATACAACCCTATAAGGTATGCCTAAAGTCTTCAGCACATCTTCAGCATCGCTTACCATCTTTTCAAGTTCTTCGTATGATTTCTCAGGCTCTGTGATCTTTACCAGTTCTACTTTATTAAACTGGTGCTGCCTTATTAATCCTCTTGTATCCCTTCCTGCAGAACCAGCTTCCTGTCTGAAACAAGCGCTATAGGCACAATTGTATATAGGAAGTTTTTCACCGTCGATTATGGTCTCTCTGTACATATTTGTAACAGGAACTTCAGCAGTCGGTATCAAGAAATAATCTGTCCCAGCCACCTTAAATGCGTCTTCCTCAAATTTAGGAAGCTGTCCTGTGCCAAACATGCTTCTTCTATGAACCATAAAAGGCGGGAAAACCTCTGTGTATCCATGTTTTTCTGTGTGAAGATCCATCATGAAGTTTATAAGAGCCCTTTCCAGCCTACAGCCTAATCCTTTGTAAAACGTGAATCTGGAGCCTGTAACCCGCGATGCCGCCTCAAAGTCTAAAAGTCCCAACTCAACTCCAATGTCCCAGTGTGGCTTTACTTCAAAGTCAAATTCTCTCACTTCGCCCCATCTGCGGATTTCCACGTTATCAGCATCGCTGTCTCCAACTGGAACGCTTTCATGAGGAATATTTGGTATGGTCCATAAAAGCTCTTCCAATTTCTCATCGTACTGCTTTACTTCGCCTTCCATCGCCTTGATTTTGTCGGATATTTCTTTCATCTCTTTTATCAATTCTTCAGCGTCTTTGCCTTCTTTTTTCAGTTTGGCTATGTTTTCAGATTCTTTATTTCTGGTGTTTTTCAAAGATTCCAGTTCCTTTAAGATTTCCCGTCTCTTTTCGTCAATCTCTAAAAATTCATCGATGTTTGAGTTTTCTTTTTTAAGTTCAATAGCTTTCTTTACCTCATCCGGATTATTCCTTATCCTTTTAATATCAAGCATCATTTGCACCTCCTAATAAAAATATCCCGCCCTATGTAGGGACGGGATTTCCGTGTTGCCACCCTGATTCGGCTTAAAAAGCCCTCATCACTGATTTAACGGTCGCCCGATGGTTATTAACCATAGCTCCAGGCTGGATAAATATGTACATATACTGGTTTACACCCGCCACCAGCTCTCTTAAATATAATACATACTATTGGCCCTTCAACGCTTCTTTTAACTTAAAACTAATTATACTATATAACAAATGCGATTTCAACAGTTATTTGCCAATCATAGAACCAAACCTGCTTAAAGGCCAAATTCTAAATACTATTTTGCCCATTATAGCATCTTTGGATACATATTTATTTTTCCAATACCTTGAGTCAAGAGACTGATTGCGGTTGTCCCCCAACATGAAGTAGTGATTAGGTGGGACTTTATACGGTCCAAATGTCTCATTTTTATTCATAGGCTCTTTAAGGTATGGCTCTTTTACTGGCTTTCCGTTTCTATAAAGTATCCCATTTTTGATCTCGATGGTATCTCCGCCAATGCCGATTACCCTTTTTACAAAGCTTACAGACGGATCGTCAGGATACTTAAATACGACTATGTCACCTCTTTTAATAGGCTCAAATCTGTATATAAATTTTAATTCAATAAACTTATCATTAAGCTGTATAGTGTTAAGCATGGAACCTGTAGGTACATCAACAAGCTCAAATACATACGTCCTAATAAACATAGCTATGATAAAAGCAAGCCCAATAGTAAGTATCCAACTTACAATCTCTTTTTTCGTATTGCTCTTCATCGTCCAATCTCCTTTTTTAAATATACAGTTATTATTATATCACATCAATATTTCAAATACTAACTTTATATGTATTACAATGTATATAATAAATATATGTGTCAATAATTACTATATAAAATAATTTATGGGGGAATATGATGAACGAAATCAAATACCTATTAGAGATTGCCGACATAAAAGACACAGAGTACAAAAACACTTTAGCTTTGACATCTTTGATAGAATTGCTTATCGAAAAAGGAATAATATCTCAATCAGAAATAGCTAAAAAATCATATGAAATCAAAATAAAGACCGCCCAATAAATGAAATCCGGCAAAACCGGATTTTATTTATTCATTTATGTAGACACGTGGCTATTCCGATACTATAATAAAGAGTAAGGAGGGGTTTTTCGTGAAAGATTTTCTCTCACGGTACCAAAGCACTATAAGAAATTCAATCGCAATATTGGCAATCATACTAAGCTTTTACCTATTTGTGTTTAAACTTATTCCATTTTTAATGCCTTTTGCAGTGGCATTGTTTTTGGCGATTTTAATTGATCCTGCAGTAGAGTTTTCAGAAAAAAAGCTGAAAATACCAAGGGGACTGTCGTCTGCATTCTTTATACTCTTATTAATCGCAATTATTGGTCTTTTAATAAGCCTTTTAGTCACACAGCTTGTGTTTGAACTAAATACATTGGCTGAACACGCGCCAAGCTACACAAAAAATTTTGATGTGGTAATATCTGACTTGATAGATAGGATAAGGAGATATTATGTATCGCTTCCTACAAATATTTCAACTTTTTTAGAAAGCAACCTTCAATCGATTTTAAATAATATATCTGTGTACGCTAAAAACTTCGCAGGATGGATATTAGGCTTGGCAACAAAGCTTCCTAACTTTTTCTTCATGTCAATAATAACAATCGTATCAACGTTCTTTTTAAGCAAAGACAAATGGCTCATATTAAACTTTATAAAGAGGCAGTTTCCATCCAATTGGGCATTTCACGCTGAAAATATAAAAGGAGATCTCTTTCAAACTTTAATAGGTTTTATACGGGCTGAAATAACTATAATGTTCATCACTTTTTTGGAAGTTTCCATAGGCCTTACGATAATAGGATTTGATTACGCGTTTTTGCTGGGGCTTTTGGTAAGCTTTATAGACATACTGCCTGTTTTAGGATCAGGCTCTGTATTAGTCCCATGGGCATTGTACAATATCTTCACCAAAAACTACCTTATTGGAATCTATCTGCTTATCATATACGCCATCGTCACAGTCGTAAGGCAGATGATAGAGCCAAAGATAGTCGGTCAAAGCATAGGCCTTCATCCTCTTGTGACGCTTTTATCCATGTTTATCGGTGCAAGGCTTTTTGGTGGTCTTGGGCTTATAATGGGACCAGTTTTCGTAGTCGTCTTTAAAACATTCCAAAAATCCGGCATAATACCATCGTGGAAGTAAAATACCCATCTTAAAAGCATCATGCTCTTAAGATGGGTATTTTTTATAAGCTTTCTATTTCCTTTATCAAATTGGCCATTTCAATTGCCGTAACAGCCGCTTCAAAACCTTTATTGCCTGACTTTGTCCCAGCCCTCATGATCGCCTGTTCAACAGTATCCGTCGTAAGGACTCCAAATATTACAGGCACATCGTAATCTACCGATATTTTTGCTACTCCTTTTGATACTTCGTTTGCAACATAATCGAAATGCGGCGTATCGCCTCTTATTACAGCACCCAGCGCGATAATTGCATCGTATTTTTTTGATGTGGCCATCTTCTTTGATATAAGGGGTATTTCAAATGCGCCTGGCGTCCAAGCAATATCAATGCTTTCATCATCAATACCATGTCTTCTTAAAGCATCCAAAGCACCATCCAAAAGTTTATTTGTTATAAATTCATTAAATCTGCTTACAACAAGCCCTACCTTTAGTCCATCTCCAATGAGTTTTCCTTCATACTTTTTCAATACAATCTCTCCTTTGCTTATTTTTAAAATGAAGTAAATATGTGGTCAAATTTTTCTTTCTTTGTTTTAAGATATCTTTCATTGTGCCTATTGATTGAAACCTCTATAGGAACTCTTTCTACAATTTCAAGGCCATAACCTGAAATACCAACCAGTTTTTTAGGATTATTTGTCATTATCCTAAGTTTTTTAAGCCCAAGGTCCTTCAAAATCTGAGCTCCAATCCCATACTCTCTCATATCAGCCGGAAAACCTAATCTGATGTTGGCATCTACCGTATCAAGCCCCTCATCCTGCAAATGATATGCTTTAATCTTGTTTAGAAGTCCTATTCCTCTGCCTTCTTGTCTTAAATACAATAGCACACCTCCTTCTTTTCCAATCTTCTCCATCGCTGTATGAAGCTGATCGCCACAATCACACCTTAATGAGCCCATAATGTCACCTGTCAAACATTCTGAATGAACCCTGACTAATGTAGGACTATCAGATAAATCACCCTTCACCAACGCAACGTGGTCTTTACCTGTTAGGATTTCTTCATAACCTATTATCGTGAAATCTCCATACTTTGTGGGCAAATATGCTTCTGCCACTCTTTTCACCAGTTTTTCATTTTTTCTTCTATATTCTATAAGATCAGCGATAGATATTATTTTTAAATTAAATTTTTTCGAAAATTCAATTAGCTCTGGAAGCCTGGCCATCTTCCCATCATCTTTTATTATTTCGCAGATTACACCAGCACTTTTAAGACCTGCAAGCCTTGCTAAATCACAAGCTGCTTCCGTATGGCCCGCTCTTACTAAAACTCCTCCTTCTTTCGCTTCCAATGGAAATACATGTCCCGGCTTTGTAAAATCATCCGGCATCGATTCATCATCTATAAGCATTTTTATAGTAAGTGCTCTTTCATAAGCAGAAATTCCAGTTTTACAGTTTTTATGATCTACAGATACTGTAAAAGCAGTTTCTTTTTTATCGGTATTGTCAAATACCATCTTGCCGATGTTTAATTTTTTAAGCCTCTCCCCCATCATAGGAACACATACCAATCCTCGCCCGTACTTTATCATAAAGTTCACATGGTCACTTGTCACTTTTTCCGCAGCCATAACCAAATCCCCTTCATTCTCTCTATCTTCATCATCGACTACAATGACCATTTTTCCATTTTTTATATCTTCTATTGCGCTTTCAATAGTATCAAACATCTATGAGCATCTCCTTATAAATAATTTTCTATTAAAAATTCATCAACGTTTTTTTTCGTCAAAAGCCTTTCTGCATACTTTGAAAGTATGTCAACTTCAATATTTACGGTATCTCCGATTCTTTTTATGTTTAAAGTTGTATTGATCTCTGTATGGGGTATAATCGACACTGTAAAATATGAAGCTGATGATTCTACCACTGTCAAACTTATTCCATCCACAGCAACACTTCCTTTATCAGCCACATATTTTGAATATCTTTCATCAATTTTAATTTTAAATGTGGTCGTACCGTTTATTTTGTTTTTCTCAATTATTGCACCAACGGTATCAACATGACCCGTCACAATGTGTCCATTTAGCCTGCCTGATATGCTTAATGCCCTTTCTAAATTGACAATGCTTCCTATCTTTAAACTTCCTAAATTGCTTGTTTTAAGTGTTTCATACATTATATCTGATGTAAATAAATCTTTGCCTATATTTGTAACCGTTAAGCATACTCCATTTACAGCTATGCTATCTCCAATTTTCACGCCATCTAAGGCTTTTTTGCACTCTACTGCCATTTTGGTAATATTTCCTCTTTGAATCATTTTGACCTTTCCAACTTCTTCTATAATTCCTGTAAACATCTTAACACCTACTTTTTTATATAACCTTCTATAAGTATGTCATCGTCAAATTTTTTTATATCTATCTTTTCAACCATTATTGCGTCTTTAATCAAAGCAATGCCATCACCTTCCACAGGCGTCAATGAATTGCTTCCACCTATTATTTTAAGAGCAATATAAAACATAACTTTGTCTACTATTCCTTCTTTTAAAGCAGAATAGTTGAGAGTTCCTCCACCTTCTATGAGAATACTATCTATCCCTTTTTTCCCTAACGTATGGATCAACTTCTTCAGATGGACTTTATTATTTTTTTTTTCGATTGTAACAACATCAACACCTAAATCCTTCAAAGCCTTCACCTTATCATGTGGCATCATATCTGTTGTAGCTATTAATGTCTTAGCAGATTTATCTATGATGACATTTGCATCTAATGGAATCCTGCCATGACTATCCACAATGACTCTTAAAGGGTTTTTATATCCTTGCAATCTAACAGTAAGATGTGGATTATCTTTTATAACTGTATTAATACCTGCCATTATTGCCATAACGCTGCCTCTAACTTTATGGACATGCTCCCTTGATTTTTCATTTGTTATCCACTTAGAATCGCCTGTAAAAGTTGATATCTTTCCATCAATTGTCATAGCAGATTTTAATATCACATAAGGTTCTCTACTTGTAATGTACTTTATAAACACTTCATTCAATTTTTCTGCTTCATCTTTTAACAATCCCGTATAAACATTTAAACCAGCTTCTTTAAGTTTCTTAATTCCTTTTCCTGCTACAAGTTCATTTGGATCCTCCATAGCGATAAAAACATTTTTTATGCCTGATTTTATGACAGCATCCACACAAGGTGGTGTTTTCCCATGATGGCAACACGGTTCCAATGTCACATAAAGCGTAGCTCCACTTACATCTTCTTTAGCGTTTTTTAATGCATTTACTTCCGCATGTGGTCCTCCGTAGTACTCATGATAGCCTTCACCTATTATCCTGCCATCTTTAACAATTACGGCTCCTACTAAAGGATTTGGGTTTGTGTGTCCTACACCAAGTTTAGCAAGCTGCAATGCCCTTTTCATGTATTTCTCCATAAAATCACCTCAAAAAATTAGCCCTGAAGCATGTAATACTTCAGGGCATAATAACAATTGCCATTTCACCTTCTTTCATCCAGACTATACTGTCGGCTCTGGAATCTAACCAGATCTGCCATAAGGCTCGCGGGCTTTACCGCCGGTATGGAATTTCACCAATCCCTGAAGGTTTAATCTTATTCAGTTTTTATAATTATAACATTGATTTTATAAAAATGCTAGTCTATCATCTCTTCAATGGTTCCTCCAGCAGGAATAAATGGCAGAACCATCTCATCTTTGTCTATGATACACTCTAAAACATAAGGCTTGTTGTTTGACAATGCATCACTAAAAGCCTCTGTAAATTCTTCTTTCGTGTAGATTCTTCTTCCGGTTACTCCAAAGGCTTCAGCGACTTTTGAGAAATTGAGATTCGGGTTTAAATCCGTCTGAGAAAATCTTTTATCGTAAAGGAGATTTTGCCATTGTCTAACCATGCCAAGTGTCTGATTGTTGAGGATTATCGTTATAACAGGTATGTTGTACACCGACATCGTTTCAAGAGCATGAATATTCATCCTTATGCTGCCGTCACCTGCAATATTTACCACTCTTTTGTCATCTCGCCCTACTTGTGCACCTATTGATGCAGGAAGTCCGAAGCCCATAGTGCCAAGTCCACCGGATGTGACAAATGTCCTTGGTTCTTTGAATCTATAGTATTGAGCAGTCCACATCTGGTTTTGCCCTACTTCTGTGGCTACTACAAGACTGTCTCCTCCAAGCTCTTGAACCTTTTCTACTATCCACTGTGGCTTCAATTTTCCATCGTCTTTATATTTAAATGACGTCTTGTCTTTTATCGATATAAGCTCATTAATCCATTCTCTATTTTCTCTTTCTTTTATCATTCCATTTAAAAGAGACAGGACTTCTTTGATGTCTCCTACTAACGGCACATCAACATCGATATTTTTGCCGATTTCCGCAGGATCAATATCGATGTGAATGACTTTTGCATTTGGCGCCAGTCCCCCTGCTTTACCGGCGACTCTGTCGCTAAACCTTGCACCTACAGCAATCACTAAGTCTGATTTATAAACGGCTGTATTGGCATATCTGCTTCCATGCATTCCAATAAGCCCTAATGACAACTCATCATCTTCTGGAAAGCATCCAAGGCCCATAAGCGAAGTAGCCACAGGTATCATGTGCTTTTTAGCAAAATCGTACAAATTCTTCGATGCCTCGCTCCATATCACTCCACCACCAGCAAAAATAACTGGCCTTTTGCTTGATGAGATTAACTGGGCTGCCTTCTCTAAATCTGATTCTAATGCTTGATGCTTCTTTACTTCAACGTAAAAATCCTTCCGCTTGACGAAGTTTATATCTGCAGTCTGAATATCCTTCGGTATGTCTACGAGAACAGGGCCTGGTCTTCCATCTTTTGCTATAAAAAAGGCTTCTCTCAAAGTGTCAGCTAATTTATCAGGTGATTTCACAATAAAATTGTGCTTTGTTATGGGCATCGTAATTCCTGCGATATCTACTTCTTGAAAAGAGTCTTTTCCTATGAGGCTTGTAGCAACTTGCCCTGTTATAGCGACTATTGGCACAGAGTCCATGTAGGCATTGGCTATTCCTGTGACTAAATTGGTAGCACCAGGTCCTGATGTGGCAAAACACACGCCAACTTTTCCGGTCACTCTTGCGTATCCATCCGCCATGTGAGCAGCCATCTGTTCATGTGTCGCAAGGATATGCCGCAAGTCAGAATCGTACAAAGCATCGTAAAGAGGTATGACGGCGCCGCCAGGAATGCCAAAAACGACTTCTACTCCTTGTTCTTTTAATACTTCTATGACAACCTGCGAACCTTTTATAAGCACACTATGCGCCTCCTTTCATGAAATTTAAGCTTTGTCAATCGTCTTTTAAAACCGCACCAGTATTTGCAGATGTGACTAATCTGGCATACCTTGCCATGTAACCTGTCTTAATATGAGGCTCAGGCTTTCTAAAGTTTTTCCTTCTTTCTTCCATTTCTTCATGGCTTATCTTTAAATTAAGCTTTCTTCCTGGTATGTCTATTTCTATGATGTCCCCGTCTTTTATCAAAGCGATTTCTCCGCCTTCCATGGCTTCAGGCGACACATGACCTATGCAAGCTCCTCTTGTAGCACCGGAAAACCTTCCATCTGTAATAAGCGCCACATCTTTGTCAAGACCCATGCCTGCCAGTGCAGATGTAGGGCTTAACATCTCCCTCATGCCAGGGCCGCCTTTTGGACCTTCATACCTTATTACAACAACATCGCCTTTTTGTATCTTGCCATCGTAAATCGCTTTTATGGCTTCATCTTCTGAGTCAAAGACTCTTGCAGGACCAGAATGGCAAAGCATCTCTTTAGCTACTGCAGACGCCTTTACTACAGAACCGTCTTTCGCTATATTTCCGTACAAAATAGCCAAGCCACCTGTATTGCTGTAGGGATTTTCTACTGAGTGTATTACATCATGATTCTTTATCCGGGCATCTTTGAAGTTTTCACCGATTGTATCGCATGTGACTGTAATGCAATCTGTATTTAAGACTCCTATCTTTGACAGTTCTTTTAATACTGCCTGTATGCCGCCTGCATGGTAAAGATCTTCTATATGATACTTTCCTGCAGGACTTAATTTGCACAGGTTTGGAACCTTCTCATTGATTTCATTTATTTTTTCAAGAGGTATATCGACTCCTGCCTCATGGGCAATAGCCTTTAAGTGGAGAACTGTATTTGTAGAGCCTCCTAAAGCCATGTCTAAGCAAAAAGCATTTATAAAGGCATCTTTTGTCAAAATATCCCTTGCCTTAATGTCCTTTTCTACAAGCTCCACTATCTTCATACCTGCTTTTTTAGCAAGCCTTATCCTCTCTGAGTAAACGGCCGGTATCGTGCCATTGCCAGGAAGTCCTATGCCAAGCCCTTCTGTAAGGCAATTCATCGTGTTTGCCGTAAACATTCCTGAGCATGACCCGCAGGTAGGGCAGGCTGACATCTCCATCGCCTTTAGCTCGTCTTCACTTATCTTACCTGCCTTCAATGCACCTACCGCCTCAAACATGGAACTTAAATCACATGCTTCTCCTTCGTAACTTCCAGCCAGCATCGGACCTCCGCTTATTACGATAGCCGGAATGTTTAGCCTTGCGGCTGCCATAAGCATACCTGGAACTATCTTGTCACAATTTGGTATAAGCACAAGTCCGTCAATGCCATGCGCCATAGCCATCGTCTCAACGCTGTCGGCTATCAATTCCCTTGAAGCAAGGGAATATTTCATCCCTTTGTGATTCATGGCTATTCCATCGCAGACACCTATTGTGGAAAATTCTAAAGGAGTGCCACCAGCAAGCCTTACGCCAGCTTTTACTGCCTCTGCAATCTTGTCAAGATTTATGTGTCCAGGAATTATGTCGTTTTTTGAATTAGCTATACCTATTAAAGGCCTATTTATCTCTTCATCAGTAAGCCCTAAAGCGTACAAAAGTGACCTGTGGGGCGCTTTTTCAACTCCTTTTTTCACGCTATCGCTTATCATAAAATCACCTCTTTAAATACTTTACAACCATGTCGCCCATCTCTTCGGTGTTTAAAATAGTGCCTTTTCCTAAATCAGGAGTCCTGTAACCATCCTCCAATAGGTCATTTACCGCCTTTCTTATATCATTTGCCGCATCAACCATGTCAAAGGAATACTCCAACATCATTGCGACAGATAGAATTGTAGCCAAAGGATTAGCTTTCTTCGTGCCAGCAATATCAGGAGCTGAACCGTGTACAGGTTCGTAAAGCCCAACTTTGTCACCTCTCAAACTGGCCGATGGCAGCATTCCTATTGATCCCGTAAGCTGTGATGCCTCATCAGACAATATGTCTCCAAACATATTTGACGTAAGTATCACATCAAACTGAGACGGATCTTTTATAAGCTGCATGGAGCAATTGTCAACATACTGATGGTTTAATTCTACATCTGGGTATTCCTTGCTTACTTCGTTGACGACTTTTCTCCATAATCTTGATGAATCCAAAATATTGGCTTTATCAACCGATGTGACCTTTTTCTTCCGGTTTCTGGCCGCTTTAAACGCTATATGGGCGATCCTCTCTATTTCCATCGTCGTATACGATTCTGTATCATACGCCTTGTACCCGTAATCAATCTTTTCCGTTCCTCTATCGCCAAAATATATGCCGCCTGTCAATTCCCTCACAACAAGTACATCTAACCCATCCTTTAAAATCTCATCTTTTAGAGGAGATGCGCTTCTTAAAGAATTAAAAAGAGTGGCAGGCCTTAAATTAGCGTACACGCCGAGGCTTTTTCTCAAGGACAAAAGACCTGCCTCAGGCCTTTTATCCCCATCCAGATCGTCCCACTTAGGTCCGCCAACAGCCCCTAACAAAACTGCATCGCTTTTAAGGCACGCTTCTTCTGTTTCCTTAGGATACGGCTTTCCAAACTCATCAATGGCACAGCCGCCAAACAGATACTTATTAACCTCAAAGTCAATGCTGTATTTTTCTGAAACAGCATCTAATACCTTCAGTGCTTCCTCCATTACTTCTTTTCCTATTCCATCTCCTGGTAACACAGCTATCTTGTACATCTATACCACCTTTTCCTTCACGTAGTTTATAAGGCCGCCACACTCGATTATCTTCTTTATAAATTCAGGAAATGGCTGCGATTTAAACTCGATACCTTTTGTTATGTCTTTTATGACACCTGTCTCAAAATCAACTGAAACAATATCACCGTCTTCTATTGAAGACGCTGCATCAGGACATTCCAATATAGGCAATCCTATATTTATGGCATTTCTGTAAAATATCCTGGCAAACGACTTTGCGATGACACAAGATATGCCGGACTCCTTTATGGCTATAGGAGCGTGTTCTCTTGATGAACCGCAGCCAAAGTTGTCCCCTGCAACCATTATATCTCCTGGTTTGACTTTATCTTTAAAGCTTTTATCTAAATCCTCCATGCAATGGGCAGCAAGCTCTTTTGGATCAGATGTATTTAAAAACCTCGCAGGTATTATTACATCCGTATCTACATTATCCCCGTACTTTATTGCCTTTCCTTCCAATTACGCCACCTCCTCAGGACTTGCTATATATCCTTTTATCGCTGATGCCGCTGCTACAGCAGGACTTGCCAAGTATACTTCGCTTTCTGTGTGACCCATCCTGCCTACAAAGTTTCTATTTGTGGTGGATATTGCCCTTTCGCCTTTTGCAAGTATGCCCATGTGACCGCCTAAGCATGGACCGCATGTAGGCGTAGATACAGCAGCACCTGCTTTTATGAACTCTTCTATATAGCCTCTTCTTACACATTCCAGGTAAATGTCTTGTGTAGCTGGGAATATTATCAACCTTACGTCTGGATGAACCTTCTTGCCTTTCAAAATTTCATACGTCACTTCCATGTCTTGTAGACGGCCATTTGTACAAGAACCTATTACAACTTGATCTATCTTTATACTTCCAACATCATCTATTGACTTTGTGTTTTCAGGCAAGTGAGGAAATGCTACTTGCGGCTTTATCGCTGACAAGTCTATGTCGTAGGTCTTTACATATTCTGCATCATCGTCAGCTTTAAACACTTTGTAATTTCTCTTTACTCTCCCCAAAACATATGCTTCGGTAATTTCATCGTAATCGAAAATACCGTTTTTAGCCCCTGCTTCTATAGCCATATTTGCAATTGTAAACCTGTCGTCAATCGACAAAGACGAGATGTCGCCGGTGAATTCCATCGACTTGTAAAGTGCGCCATCTACACCTATCATGCCGATGATGTACAATATGACGTCTTTACCGCTTACCCATTTATTAAGCTTTCCTTTAAGATTGAACTTTATGGCTTCAGGAACCTTAAACCAAGCCTTGCCTGTAGCCATGGCACAAGCCATATCAGTGCTTCCTATGCCTGTAGAGAAACACGTTATCGCACCATACGTGCATGTATGGGAATCTGCACCTATCACCACATCTCCAGGCAATACTAAGCCTTTCTCCGGCAAAAGGGCGTGTTCTATCCCCATTTGCCCTACCTCAAAGAAGTTTACAATGCCATACTCTTTTGCAAATTTCCTTACGATATTTACTTGTTCTGCAGACTTTATGTCTTTATTCGGGACAAAGTGGTCAGGCACCAATGCGATTTTCTCTTTGTCGAATACTTCCTTTACACCTATCTTTAAAAACTCCTTTATAGCAACAGGCGATGTTACATCATTGCCTAACACCATGTCTACGTCTATCTCTATAAGATCTCCAGGTTTAACTTCATATCCAGCTTTATTAGCTAAAATTTTCTGCGTAAGTGTTAACCCCAAAGCTCTCCCTCCTTAAAACTTTTACTGTTTAAGATGACATCTTCTACGATTTCTCTTATATCTTCATCATCTACAACTTTTTTATTGTCAGCTATGTCTTTAAATCTCTTAAAAGCAATATTTATCTCATCTCTCGAAAGGTTGAATCCCATGTTTTTTAGCTTCAATTCAAAGGCATTTCTGCCGGATAATTTGCCCATAGATATATGATCAGTCGTTATGCCTATGTCTTCTGGCTTCATTATCTCGTAGGTGGCTTTATTGTTTATAACACCGTGCTGATGGATTCCAGCAGTGTGCCTAAACGCATTAAATCCTACGATGGCTTTATTAGGCTGAAGTTCTATCCCCGCCATCTCACTTACCAGCTTGCATGTGCTGTAAATTTCCTTTGTGTTTATGCCGTGGATTACATTAAAATAATCCTTTCTGGTATTTATGGCCATGATGACTTCTTCTAAAGCAGCATTTCCAGCTCTTTCCCCTATTCCGCATACAGTCACTTCCACTTGATCTGCACCGCTTTCCACTGCCGAAAGTGAGTTTACCACAGCCATACCAAGGTCATTGTGGCAGTGAACGCTTATCGTCACATTTTCTCTGTCGTGAATGTTATCTTTGACGTACTCTACTAATCTGCCAAATTCTTTTGGAACGGCATATCCTACCGTATCAGGTATATTTATTATCTTAGCACCGGCATCAATGACCTCGTTAAATACCTTGCCTAAGAAATCCCAATCAGTCCTCGATGCATCTTCAGCAGAAAATTGAATTTCATCAAACTTGCCTGAAGCGTATTTCACGCTGTCAACTGCCATCTTTAAGGCTTCATCTCTGGATATTTTCAACTTGTATTTCAAATGAATATCAGATGTGGCAATAAAAAGATGTATCCTGGACTTTTTCGCATTTTTCAATGCTTCATAAGTTCTATCTATATCGCTTTTCACACATCTTGACAATCCTGCAACAGTGACGCCATCTAAATTCTCCCCTACATACTTTACAGCCTCAAAATCACCGTTTGATGCAGCAGGAAAACCGGCTTCTATCACGTCAACTCCAAGTGATACAAGCTTATTTGCTATCTTGTATTTAGTTTCCTTGTCGAAATTGACTCCCGGCGTCTGCTCACCATCTCTCAATGTCGTATCAAAAACAATGACTTTTCTATCCCCCATACACAAGCCCCCTCTTTATTTCTTTTTAAGCCATGACATCATTCCACGGAGCTCTTTTCCTACCTTCTCAAGCTTTTGATTTGCTTCTCTCTCTCTTATGGCATTAAACTGCGGTCTTCCTACAGCATTTTCCAAAAGCCATTTCTTTGCAAATTCTCCTGTCTGAATTTCCTTCAAAACTTGTTTCATTTCGTTTCTCGTATCTTCCGTTATTATCCTTTTGCCTGTCAGATAATCACCGTATTCCGCTGTATCAGAGATGGAATACCTCATGTTGGCAAAGCCGCCTTCATATATCAAATCGACTATAAGCTTCATCTCGTGTATACACTCAAAATAAGCTATTTCAGGCTGATAACCAGCTTCTACCAAAGTTTCAAAACCTGCTTTCATAAGCTCTGTGACGCCACCACACAAAACTGCCTGTTCGCCAAAAAGATCCGTTTCTGTCTCCTCTTTAAAAGTAGTCTCCAAGACACCTGCTCTTGTGCCTCCAATGCCTTTTGCATAAGCTAATGCTGTCTCAAAGGCTTTCCCAGTGTAATTTTGATGGACTGCAACCAAATCAGGAACGCCTTTTCCTTCTGTAAAAACCCTTCTTACTAGATGCCCAGGGCCTTTTGGCGCTACCATAAATACGTCCACGTACTCTGGCGGTACAATCTGATGGAAGTGTATATTGAAACCATGGGCAAAAACCAAAGCATTTCCAGGTTTTAAGTGTTTTTCTATGTTTTCTTTGTACACTTTTGATTGCTTTTCATCAGGTATTAAAATCATTATTATGTCGGCTGCTTCACACGCATCATCTACGCTTAAAACAGTAAGTCCATCCTGCCTTGCCCTTTCAGCAGATTTGCTTCCTTCATAGAGACCTACTACAACATCTAAACCAGAATCCTTTAAATTAAGAGCATGTGCATGTCCTTGGCTGCCATACCCAATTATTGCAATTTTCTTTCCTTTCAAAAGATTTAAATCCGCATCTTCATCATAATACATTCTTGCCATTTACAATTCCTCCTCATATTCTTTTAAAATTCTATTTCCTCTTTCTAAAGTTATAAGACCTGTTCTTGTAAGTTCTCTCACTTGAAATTGTTTGATGAGCTTTATAAATGCCTCCACCTTTTCAGTGTCTCCAGTCATTTCAATAATGATGGAATCAAGCGAAATATCGATGACTTTGCCTCTAAAAGTATCTACTATGTGCATGATGTCGTCTCTAGTGCTTGAATTGATCTCAACTTTCACCAGTACAAGCTCCCTCGATACATTTGGGAATTTGCCTACATCTTGCACTTTAATGACATCATACAGCTTGCTAAGCTGTCTTATTATTTGTGTTATCACATAATCGTCACC
Source organism: Thermoanaerobacterium aotearoense (assembly GCF_009905255.1). Lineage (NCBI taxonomy): Bacteria > Bacillati > Bacillota > Clostridia > Thermoanaerobacterales > Thermoanaerobacteraceae > Thermoanaerobacterium > Thermoanaerobacterium aotearoense. The sequence continues at coordinate 2,657,459 of NZ_CP047602.1, forward strand.
ATCGACTGTTAAAGTAATGCGAGATTGGTCGTTTTGTTCTGTGGTGCCTACAGCAATACTTTCTATGTTGTAGCCTCTTCTTGAGAAAAGGCCTACAACTCGCGACAATACACCAGAATGATTATTTACCAAGACAGATATTATGTGTGTGATAATATCACCCCTTTCACATATTAAAAAATCCCCGCCCCATATTCAGGGCGAGGATCATCTCGCGGTACCACCTGATTTCGCATTTACCTCACGGCAAATGCCTCAGCAAGTAATCATACTTTACCTTTAACGCAGGTCTTACGGTTAAGCCTACTAAAACTTCAACTTAACTACTCCGGAGCGATCTAATATATGTACTCGCACCGGTTTGCAGCAACCACCGGCTCTCTTTAGCTTATACATATACCCCTCTCCATCATCGCCTTTATTGAGATGAAATATTTTAAGGTGAAATTAGTAGTTATTTTATCAGCATATTGAAAATAAGTCAACTTAATTTTTTGTAAATTCTAAATAAATCATCGTTTACATTTATTAAAAAATTTTAATTTTTTAAGCAAAAAAATACTTTTTTTATCAGTATCATCATAGTATGAATCAACATATATTTTTAAAGAGGTGAATTTTAATGATAAGCAAAAAGGAGCTTATATCAAACTTAAATACCGACTTAACCAAGGAATACGCAGCAATGGTACAATACATCCAGCACTCCAGCATGCTGCACGGAGCTGAATACGTAGAAGTTATAGACAAGATCTTAGAACACGCAAAGGATGAGCACGATCACGCAGTGATATTGACAGACATTATACAATACCTTGGTGGAATCCCCACAGTAGAAGTTTATCCAAGACAGACTTCACTCGACAATAGAGAAATGCTTTATCAAGATTTAAACTACGAGTACGACGCACTGAATGGATATAACCAGAGAATATCTCAAGCAGAAAATCTGGGACTTTTCGATGTGGGGCAAAAGCTCAGAAATATAGCTTTAGAGGAAGAAAATCACATAATAGATCTGGAAAAAGCATTAGGTATACTAAAAATAGACCCATGAAAAAACCCTCCAAAATGGAGGGGTTTTTTATTTCTTAGCATCTTTCAATGCTTGATTTGCCAACTCTACAAACGTCTTTGACGATTCTGTAGCACCTGCCACAGTATCAACTTTTGACGTATCTTGACTATCTACTAATTCTTGCTGAAGTTTTTCATCTACTTCTTTTGGCGTTATATTGTTCTTAGCTTTCATCTTTGATGCGTAGTCGGCATCGTCTCTTTTGAACTTGCCATTTTTATCTACTTCATTGTACACAACGCTTGAAATCTTACCGTCTTTTACGGTGATTTCAATCTGTCCTTTGTATCCGTGTGCATCGAATGATGCTTGCTCTGCCTTGTAAGTGCCGTCTTTGTACGCACCAGATGAACCTGATGTGTTTGAAGACGTATTGGAGCTATTTGAACCACAACCAACCAAGCTTACTGCAATAAACACCGTAATAAGCCCAATAGCCAATGATTTTTTCATGGTAACCTCTCCTTTTAGAAAAATTTTTAACAATTCACCTCTTAATATATATTCGACATCTATTTTAAAAATCCTTCTTTTGTTAAAATAAATTTTAACAATTTATTCCTCATCATTCGCTATCCTTGCGGTTGAAACAACCCTGTCTCCTTCATCAAGCTTCATTAGCATCACACCTGCAGTATCCCTGTGCATCTTTGATATATCAGCGATTTTTGTCCTTATGAGGATACCATTGGCTGAGATTATCATAAGCTCATCTTTTTCACTTACAGACATTATGGAAACCAATTTTCCAGTTTTTTTCGTTATTTTTGCAGCTATTATTCCTTTTCCAGCCCTTGTCTGCAATCTGTATTCATCGGCATCGCTTCTTTTACCATATCCATTTTCTGTAACCACTAATATATCTCTATCTCTATCCACCAAATCCATCTCAACAACGTAATCATCGTCTCTCAGTGTAACTGCTATTACACCCCTTGCCTGTCTTCCCATTGGCCTTAAATTGTCTTCATGGAATCTTATGCAAAAGCCATTAGCCGTACCTATGATGATTTCCCTATTGCCATCTGTAAGCATGACATTTATAAGCTCATCTCCATCGTCAAGCTTTATGGCTGTATTGCCGCTTTTCTTTATCTTCGGGAAATCTTCGATTTCGGTCTTTTTGATTATTCCATTTTTGGTGCACATGACGACGTACTTAGCATTGTGAGATTTCTTTACAGGTATTACGGCATTTACTTTTTCATCCTGATCTATCTGAATGAGGTTAATGATAGCTGTGCCTTTGGCTTGCCTTCCTGATTCAGGTATATCTATCGTCCTTAAGCTGTACACCTTGCCTTTGTTTGTAAAAAACAAAAGCCTATCATGCGTCGTAGTCGTAAATACATTTTCCACGAAGTCATCTTCTCTTGTAGATATCCCAGAGATGCCCTTTCCGCCACGCTTCTGCGATTTATACGCATCAAGAGGCATTCTCTTTATGTAGCCAAAGTGTGTCATGGTTACAACAGCGTCTTCCAGTTGAACTAAATCTTCAATGTCGACTTCGTCTTCTTTCGCCACAATTTGCGTCTTTCTCTCTGATGAATATTTTTCTTTCACGTCTTTAAGCTCTTTCTTTATTATCTCCAACACTTTCTTTTCGTCTGACAGTATGTTTTTTAGATCCTTTATTTTTTGATAAAGATCGTTTAATTCATCTTCTATCTTCTGTCTTTCTAATCCTGTAAGGCGACCTAACCTCATATCAACTATAGCCTGTGCTTGCCTATCGCTGAGGCCAAACTTGTCCATCAAATTCTTCTTTGCTATAGGCTCTGTTTTGGAGCTTCGTATCACATTTATTACTTCGTCAATATGGTCAAGGGCGATCTTCAAACCTTCTAAAATGTGCGCTCTTTCGTCAGCCTTTTGAAGGTCAAACTTCGTCCTCCTGGTAATGACGTCAAATTGGTGATCTACATACTTCTCGATAATCTGATTTAACGAAAGTATCTTTGGAGCTCCATCTACAAGGGCCAGCATGATGGCTCCAAACGTCTGCTGCATCTGAGTGTGCATGTACAATTTATTCAAGACGACCTTTGGATTTACATCTCTCTTTAATTCTATGACGATCCTCATGCCGTTTCTATCTGATTCGTCTCTTAAATCAGAGATGCCTTCTATATGCTTGTCCCTTACAAGCTCTGCTATCTTTTCAACCAATTTTGATTTTATGACCATATACGGCAATTCTGTGACAACTATGCGATTTCTGCCATTGTGCTCCTCTATCTCTGCCTTTGCCCTTACTATTATCTTTCCTCTTCCTGTCTCGTACGTCTCTCTGATGCCGTCTTTTCCAACTATAAGACCGCCAGTAGGAAAGTCAGGGCCCTTTATGTACTTCATAAGCTCATCTGTAGCAATATAAGGATTGTCTATATACGCAATTATTCCGTCTATCACTTCGCCTAAATTGTGAGGAGGAATATTAGTAGCCATTCCAACGGCTATTCCTTGTGATCCATTTACCAATAGGTTTGGAAACCTTGACGGAAGAACTACAGGTTCTTTGTAGTTTTCATCAAAGTTTGGCACAAAGTCTACAGTCTCTTTATTTATGTCGGTAAGCATCTCCAATGCTATCTTCGATAGCCTTGCTTCTGTGTACCTCATGGCAGCAGCCGGATCTCCATCGATGCTTCCAAAGTTGCCATGGCCATCAACCAATGTTTCTCTCATGGAAAAATCCTGCGCCATTCTAACCATGGCGTCGTAAACAGCTACATCGCCATGTGGATGGTATTTTCCTAATACTTCTCCTACCACAGTTACGCTTTTCTTGTATGGCTTGTCAGGCGTAAGACCAAGGCCATTCATTGCATAGAGAATTCTCCTGTGAACAGGCTTCAAGCCATCTCTCACGTCAGGCAACGCCCTGCTTACGATGACACTCATGGCGTAATCTATAAAAGATTTTTTCATCTCATCTTCTACATCTACCGGTATTACTCTCAATTCTTCGTTATTTGTGTTATCGCTCACTTAAATCACCTGCCTATATATCAAGATTTCTAACGGTTTTAGCGTATTTTTCTATAAATTCACGTCTGGGCTCTACTTTATCCCCCATCAGAATTGTAAATATCTCATCGGCTGCAATAGCATCATCAAGGCTTACTTTCAGCATAGTCCTTTTCTCAGGATCCATCGTAGTATCCCAAAGCTGCTCCGCATCCATTTCTCCTAAACCTTTGTACCTCTGCACATTGTAATTCTCTCTTCCGATTTCTTTTAAAATATTGTCAAGCTCTTTATCGGAATAAGCGTAGTACACCTTCTTGTTTTTCTCTATCTTGTAAAGCGGTGGTTGTGCAATATATATATTTCCATTTTCTATCAGCGGTCTCATAAACCTGTAAAAAAATGTAAGAAGCAATGTCCTTATGTGGCTTCCATCTACATCAGCATCTGTCATTATGACGACTTTATGGTATCTAAGCTTTGAGATGTCAAAATCGCTTCCTATTCCAGTGCCTAACGCTGTTATCATGGCCTTTATCTCATCGCTTGATAAAATTCTATCAAGCCTTGCTTTTTCTACGTTTAAAATCTTACCTCTAAGGGGAAGTATGGCTTGGTATCTGCTGTCTCTACCCATTTTTGCAGAACCACCTGCAGAATCGCCCTCCACAAGGTAAAGCTCGCACTTTGATGCATCCTTTTCTGAACAATCTGCTAATTTACCCGGAAGTGAAGTAGATTCCAGCGCTGACTTCCTTCTGGTAAGCTCTCTGGCTTTTCTGGCTGCTTCCCTTGCTCTTGCAGCAGATGTAGCCTTTTCAAGAATGACCTTTGAAAGCGAAGGGTTTTCCTCCATGAAAGCCGTCAGCTTTTCCGTCACGACAGAATCGACGATGGAGCGCATCTCAGAATTACCTAATTTCGTCTTTGTCTGACCTTCAAACTGCGGATTCATAAGCTTGACACTAATAATAGCCGTAAGCCCTTCCCTTACATCTTCTCCTTGCAAGTTCTTGTCGTTTTCTTTTATGATGTTAAATTTTCTTGCGTAATCATTGATGACTTTCGTAAGGGCCGTCTTAAATCCTATTAAATGAGTGCCGCCTTCTCTTGTATCGATATTGTTTGCAAAGCTAAATATGTTTTCCGTATATGTATCATTGTACTGCATCGCCACTTCCACTTCGTACGTATCGCTTTTACTTTCCATGTAAATAGGCTCTGGATGCAGCACTTCCTTATTTCTGTTTAGATATTTTACAAATTCCACTACGCCGCCTTCATAGTGAAAAACATCTTCTTTTCCATCTCTCTCATCAACAAGCCTTATCTTTACGCCTTTATTCAAAAACGACAATTCCCTCAGTCTTTGTGAAAGCACATCGTAATCATACTCTAACGTCTCAAAGATCTCACCGTCTGGAGAAAATGTTATTGTCGTACCTGTTTCATCCGTCTCACCTATAACTGTAAGATCTGTTTTAGGAACTCCTCTTTCATACTTTTGCTGATACACTTTCCCATTTTGCTTTACAATAACTTCAAGCTTTTTTGACAAAGCATTTACTACTGATAGTCCTACACCGTGAAGACCGCCTGAAACTTTATAAACATCATTGTTAAACTTACCGCCTGCATGCAGCACAGTTAGCGCAACTTCAACACCTGATTTGCCTGTTTGTGGATGTATGTCTGTCGGTATTCCCCTACCATCATCTATTACAGATACAGAATTATCTTTGTGAATTATCACATCTATATTTTTGCAGTACCCTGCCAATGCTTCATCAATGCTGTTGTCTACTATCTCATACACAAGATGGTGAAGTCCCCTGCTGCTGGTGCTGCCTATGTACATGCCAGGACGCTTCCTTACAGCCTCAAGACCCTCTAATATTTGAATTTGACTTGCACCATATGTTTCATCATTTGCCATATACATACCTCCGTACTAAATTCCAATAGTTTTATTGTATCATTTTTTTGTTTTTTATACAAGGAAGTGGATTTTAGCAGTTTTTTGCTTCTTCTCAAAAGGAAATTTTTTTATTTTATAAAAACACTATTTTATAATATACTTAAATATGTAGATAAGATGTTCATTTTCAAGGTGGTGTTATATTGGATCTTCTCGGTATATTGGTAGGAAAGTTCGTCATACTCGGATGCAAATTAACTGGAAAAAACGGCACATCTTTGCCAGGAAAGTTAGCCTTAAAGGTGGATTCTGATATCATAAAAAACATCGTAAAAGATGTGAAGAACGAAAAAATAGTCGTGACAGGAACAAATGGAAAGACTACTACATCGGGACTTATAGCTGAAATTTTAAAATCGTCTGGCAAGAAAGTAGTCCATAACAGAGAAGGAGCAAACATGTTAAGTGGAATTGCCACTGTGCTTATAAAAAACAGCGACATCTTTGGCAATATAAGCTGCGACACTGGTGTTTTTGAAGTGGATGAAGCGAATATGCCTCTTGTTTTAAATGACATCAATCCAAAGGTAGTCGTTGTGACGAATTTTTTCAGAGATCAGCTTGACAGGTACGGTGAATTAGACACGACTATTAAGAAAGTCAAGGAATCTTTAAGTAAACTTCCAAAAGATTCAATGCTTCTTTTAAATGCAGATGAACCTTTTACAGCTTCTTTAGGCGATGACCTAAATCTAAATGTCTTTTACTACGGCATCTTAGACAAGCTAAACTACGGTTACAGCTTATCACCAGCATTTGAGCAGAAATACTGTCCGGTTTGCGGTGGAAAATACGTCTACAAGGATGTTTTTTACGGTCAGCTTGGCGATTATTACTGTCCTAAATGCGGAAAATCACGGCCAAAATTAGACTTTGGCGCACTTGACATAAAACTTACAGAAGATGGCATATCATTTAAATTGAAATTCAAAGACAGGTTAATAAGCGTAAAAAGCCATCTTACAGGTGCATACAATGTTTATAACGTCATGGCATCTGTAGCAGCAAATGTACTTTTAGGCATTCCATTTTCAAATATACAAATGGGGCTTAACAACTACACTCCTATTGCAGGTAGACTTCAAAAGACTTATTTAAAGGGCAAAAAAGCCATAATAAACTTGATTAAAAATCCAATAGGCTTTGACAGCACTTTAAATATGTTAAGAGAAATCAACAAACCTTTAAACTTACTGATCGCCATAAACGACAATTACGCTGACGGCAGAGATGTATCTTGGCTTTGGGATGTAGACATCGAAAATTTTGTATCACATACAAAAATAAACCATGTTGTAACATCGGGATTAAGAGCAGAAGATATGGCGTTAAGGCTTAAATACGCCGGTATAGATCAAAAGAAGATAAAAATCATGAAATCAATAGACGAAGCATTGGAATATATTCCAACCATAACAAATGAAGAATTGATAGCCGTCCTGCCTAACTACACATCGTTGCACGAAGTAAATAACTACTTAAAATCAAGAGGTGTAAAACAATGAAACTTGTGATAGGCCATATGTACCCGGAGCTACTGAATCTTTACGGAGATAGAGGAAACATAATAACGCTGAAAAGAAGATGTGAGTGGAGAGGAATTGAAGCTGAAATAAAAGCTATAACGGTAGACACCAATACAAATTTTAAAGACATTGACATACTTTTCTTAGGTGGCGGCTCTGACAGAGAACAAAAAATCGTCAGCGATGATCTGACATTAAAAAGAGCAAAAAATTTAAAGTCTGCCATTGAAGATGGATTAACGCTTCTTAGCATATGTGGAGGATATCAACTGCTTGGCATGTATTATCTATCTTCTGATGGAAGCAAATTGCCTGGAATAGGAGCGCTTGAAATATACACTGTGGCAGGAAACAAAAGGATGATAGACAACATAATAATAGAGTCATCTATCGATGGCAAGGCATTTAAGATGGTAGGGTTTGAAAACCACTCCGGAAAGACATTTTTGCAAAAAAATGTAAAACCTTTAGGAAAAGTCATATATGGAAATGGCAATAACGGTGAAGACGGCATGGAAGGTGCAATATACAAAAACACATTTGGAACGTACCTTCACGGTCCAGTGCTGCCTAAAAATCCAGAGTTTACAGATATATTGATAAAAAAAGCTTTGGAAAGAAAATACGGCAATTGCAATCTGACGCCTTTAGATGACTCATTCGAACATCTAACACAAGATGCCATCATAAATAGATTTGTAAAAAAATAGAGGTTTTACCTCTATTTTTTATTCGCTGTATTTTAAAGCTCTTTTAATAATGGTGTAGGACGATATGGGAGATATATAAATTATGCTTTTTTTGTTTCTCTCCGTTATTACAAAAGACTTTATATTGTCATCTGATATTTTAACGATAAATCCTTCTTCTTCGGCAATTCTCAAAAATTCGCTGGTATCTTTTGATGTTTTTACATCTATATTAAAAACTGCAATTATTTCATCGTCTGGCACCACTACATTCCCACCTAAATGAACGTACATAATTTCCTCCTTAATCAGGTATTATTACACCATTGGAAATCAAAAAATATCTATCGCCTTTTACATCTTCTTTTTCCGTATGTGTAACAAATGTCTGACATCTCGTAACTTTATTCGAGATATAATTTCTTCTCTTTTCGTCTAACTCTGACATGACATCATCAAGCAAAAGTATAGGGCTTTCACCATCTTCTGATTTTATTATTTCGTATTCTCCTAATTTAAGGCACAATGCTATCGTTCTTTGCTGCCCTTGCGAAGCAAATATTCTGGAATCATGTCCATTTATCGATATTTTCACATCATCTCTGTGAGGACCGTACTTCGTATCACCGTACCTTATATCAACATCCCTGTTTGAAATCAACTTATTTAAAAATAAATCCTTAATAGACTTAATATCATCAGCCTCGTCCGACACATTATTCCAATAGTTTAAATCAACTTTTTCGCTTGAAATATCCTGAACTATCTTCTTTATAATCAAGTTAAGATTACTGATGTACTGTCTTCTGTACATGATAATCTTTGAACCAAAGAATGAAAGCTGCTCATCCATAATGTCCAAAAGCCTTGCGCTTTCCTTTTTGAATTTTACATCCTTTAAAATCTTGTTTCTGTTTGCTAAAACTTTGTTGTACTGTATTATGTCGTAAAGATAGTTTCTCTTGATCATTGAAATAGATACATCGATGTATCGCCTTCTTGTTGAAGGACTGCCTTTTACAATATTTAGGTCATCTGGAGAAAAAATTGTAGTAAGTATAATGCCGATTAACTCAGAAATACTCTTTATCTTATTGTTATTTACCTTAAAAAATCGGTTTTGATTTAACTTATACCCTGTCTCGACTGTTATTTCTTCACCATCTACATCGAAAACACCTTTTATGTAATAATAATCACCGTCAAAACACACCATGTCCTTATTTTTGCTATTTCTAAAGGATTTTCCGATGCTTAATAACCTTATGCATTCTAAAAGATTGCTTTTCCCTTGTGCGTTTGAACCATATATTACATTTGTGCCAGCAGAAAATGTAACCTTCTGATGCTTTAAATTTTTAAAATTGTCGATCGTAAGCTCTTTTAGATACATTCATTCCTTATCCTTTCGTACAGTAAAGCTGTACTTTAAATGATCACAAATTGACGGTCATTTACCGATACCGTATCGCCTCTATATAACTTTTTCCCTCTTTTAAGCTCGATATTTCCATTCACTCTTACAAGGCCGTCCAGTATCATCTGTTTACCTTTACCGCCAGTTTCTGCTATACCTACATATTTTAAAAATTGATCAAGCGTAATGTATACAGTGCTTATCTTTACTTCTTCCATCATACCAAACCCTTTCGACTAATCATTTAATTTTACAGGCAATACCATGTACAAGTAGTCATCATTTTCTATCGGTGTTATTATCATAGGGTTTATGCTGTTTATCATGCTCATCTTTATTTTTTCAGAATCGATGACTCTAAGTGCTTCTAAAAGGTACCTGGAGTTAAAAGCTATCTCAATAAGGTTGCCTTCAATCTCTATGTTAAGCCTTTCCGACATCTTTCCCTTTTCAGAATTTGATGATATTACAAGTTCTCTTTCGTTAAAAGTAAATTTAATTAAGTTGCTTTTATTTGAAGCCAACAATGACGCTCTATCTATAGCACCTATCAAATCATCTTTATCTACAATGACTACAGACTTAAAATCCTTAGGTATTACCGCCTTATAATTCATATAATTCCCATCTAAAAGTTTCGATATAACCTTTGTACCATCAAATTCGAACAAAATCTGATTTCCTGTAAAAGATATAGATACATCATCATCGCTATCTTCCATTACTCTTAAAAGCTCATTAGCTGTAGTACCAGGTATGACAACGCTAAAATCATCTAAATTTTTTGTCAAAAGTCCTTCTGAAGCGTATTTTTTTATGGCCATGCGATATCCGTCAAGAGCTACCATATTTATAATATTTTTACTTACTTCCATAAGTATACCCGTCAAAATCGGCCTCGTCATATCTTGAGCGACGCTAAATGAAGTCATCTTTATCATTTCTTTTAAGACTTTCTCTTTTAATGTTAAAGTTACATCTTTTATTACATCTGGTATATCAGGGAATTCTTCTGATGAATTTCCTGATATGGAAAACTCAGAAAAACCACACCTTATATTTACTGTATTGTTTTCGTCAGACTCAAAAAAAACGGTATCATCTGGAAGCTTCCTTACAAGGTCTGAGAAAACCTTAGATGATACAACTATGCTTCCCCTTTCAATGATAGATGCATCGACACTGCATTGAATTCCTATCTCCATATCTGTTGTGTACATGACTATCTTGTCATCTTCTGATTTAAGAAGAATACCTTGAAGTATAGGGAGGGTGGTACGGGGGGTTACCCCTTTTATAACTTTGTTTACGGCATTTGATAATGAAATTTTATCGCAAGAAAATTTCATAGAAATTTCTCTCCTTTTAGGTATATTTAAAAAAAATAAGAATATAATTAAATAATAGTAGTAGTAATAACAGAGCTTGTTAATATGTTAAAAACTTTTTTAATCAGTATAAAGGCTAATCTTTACGCTGTTGATAACTTATAAGTATTTTTAAAAAGATATCGACAATATCAACAAGCTCTAAAAAATCGATGTTATCAACAGTTTATCAATGTGAATATG